>NZ_QXCO01000020.1:0-102377 GCF_003458115.1 Bacillus sp. ISO11
GACTTACTATCTTTTCCTATTATTTTCTAGAATGGTATAGTGCTAGACAATCAGCAGAGTCGTTAACAACTAACGAGGCTAAACAATATGAGACCTCCACACCTTCTAAAGAAAATGAAACGCAAAATAGCAATCAAACAGAGACTGAGACGGAAACTACATTACAACCGGAAGAATCTGTACAAATTCCCGCTTCAAAGGTAAACCATCAGTTAGGAGATAAAGTAGCATATTTAATTATCCCTAAAATACAAAAGAAATACTCTGTATATTGGGGAGCTGATGATAAAGTACTAAAAAAGGGTGTAGGTATGTTTGTTAGTGACTTAACCACTACACCATCTGGAAATGGTCATACAGTTTTAAGTGGACATAGAGATACTGTTTTTACCGAGCTTGGTCAATTAAAGGAAAATGACCAACTTATTGTGGAATATGAAAATAAAACATATACATATAAAATTAACAAGCATTGGATAACAGATTCAGAAGATCGAACAGTTATTGTAGAAAAAAGTGAGCCAACATTAACATTAACAACTTGTTATCCTTTTGACTATATAGGAGACGCTCCAGATCGGTACATAATTGAATCATCTCTACTTTCCATTCGGTAAGGAAAAAAGTCCAAAAATTAAAGTGGTTTAAGTAGGAAGAAGGCACCTTTGGGTGTCTTTTTTTATGAGTAAGAAGTACTGCCAATATGCGAGGAAAAATAGGTCATAAGACGGAATTTCAGCCTGAAAATTCTAAACTATCTTTTTTATTTCCTTTCGACATAATATGACAATATCTTTATATATAGTTTGTTATTATTATCTTGGCAATCTTATATTTTACATAATTGGAGGAACAAACGTGGGAAAAATATTTAAATTTGGATGCCTAGGCATTATAGCTTTATTTGTAATCGGAATAATTGCTATGGTCGCTGGTGGTGGAGACTCAACAGAAAAAACTTCAACAGACACTAGAGCAGTATCAAAAGAAGGTGTATCTTCTGATGTAAAAATCGCTGTAGGATCTATGGAAACAGTAGATTCTGTGGGTAATGAATATACAAAAGAACAAGCACAAGGTGTCTTTAAAATTTTAGAGGTTACACTTACTAATAATCAAAAAGACGCTATCACTGTTGATGCTAATAGTTTTAAATTAGTAGATAGCAAAGGTCGTGAATTCACATATTCAACACAAGGTCAAACATCTTTTGACTTGGCTAATGGTGGGAAAACTGACTTCTTCTTAAAACAATTAAATCCTGGTCTAACACAGACAGGTAAAATTGTATTTGATATTCCAAAAGATGCTGAAGGTCTTTTCTTAAAAGCAAGTGGCGGTATGACAGGTAAAGAAATTAATTTAAAAGTTGAATAGTTAAAAGCACTCGAAAGAGTGCTTTTATTCTTTCTCAATAACCAAAATTATTTAACGTGGTAAAATAATACTCGGATTGGTATCCAATGCCATATTACGACGGTTCAAATCGTAAGAAGACACTTTTGAGTGTCTTTTCTTTTGTACATTATATCTATTACATGCTCATTGATTTTTTATGTCAAATATACATAAAAAAGAAGAGATGCGCTAACATCACTTCTAGTAATTGCTACCGTCAGGATGGTAATTATATCATTTATTTTTACGAAACCTACCCTTTTGCTTCCGATGGCAACGGGGATTGTTTTTTGTTATCTTTTTTCTAAAGTTTGTTTCCTAAAAACATACGCAGAAACTTCACTTACAATTGCTTTCACAAATTCTTTTAGAAGCTCAAACAAAAAATCTATAGATATATTCTCTCCCCCTTTTCTTTCAAATAGAAAGGAGGAATAAATAATCACCCTCACAATATACAGTTAATTCTACTTTATCATACTAGTACAATCTCACCTATATAAAAAAGACCACCATTTGTGAAGTGCACCCCAATTGTTAGACACATAATTAACAATTGGGTACAATTTCATATTGGTAGTCTTTTTTGGGTAGTTTTAGAGATTTTAATTATAACATCTAAATATATCATTTCCAATATACTATATTTTTTATAATTCTTGATTTCTCACTCTTCATTGCATGATAACTTTCCCTATAACGAGTAACAAATAACATGAAAAGAAAAGATTGAGAAATTCAGAGTAGAGTTTGGACTAGCAACTAACTATAGAAGTAATGTTGGATAAGCTGTAACTCAAGGAGTAAAAAGAGTAGCCCCGTTGAAAGGAAGAATGGAAGAAGCTCAAAAATCAATCAAGCTTTTCGATCAAAAACTAAGTAACGCTCAAGCTAGCTTAAATGAAATTGAATCAAAATTGGGTGTTAACCGCAATTAAAAATCATAACAAAATATAACATAACATGAAAAAATAATATTTGGATGGGAGTCCAATACATATTATTTTAATTAAAGTGGTTCAAGTCGGAAGGCACCTTAGGATGTCTTTTCTTTATAAAAAAGGACTCCTAAAGCACCTTAAATTAGTCAACTTCAATATTACTCTCTTTTATTAGTTTGTTTCAACATAATATATTAATTTTAAGTTAAAAATTTGTTATAATAAGTAAATGATTATATTAATTAGATGGAGAGGATACAATATTATGGGTTATAAGTTTCGTAGAATTATCCAAGTTTCCCCGGGTGTGAAAATTAACTTTACATACACAGGTACGGGAAGGAACTCCATTCCACCTGAATCAAGAACAACAACTTATATACCTGGAACTGGAATCTCGTATACACCACGAATAGCTGATTCAAACAACTATTATATACAACGAGGGTTTCAAGGGCAAAACACTTCCTATTCCACTATGAATGAACAAGATTACAATACAGTAAGAGCATTTGAGCAGGTAAGAGAAACCAAAACTTACATTGTTGCTGCTTTTCGTAAGAAGGATAATCAAGTAAACTCCGTGGGTAGAAAACTAATGAAACCACTTTCCATAATTGCAGGCGTTTTTGCAGGCCTATTCTTACTTATGATGCTTGTTATACCTGCTCTATTCCTGGCAGTCATGTCTTTCCTATGCTATAAAAATATAAAAACACCATTTGCAGTTGTATGCCCAGAATGTGATGCTGAGAATCTATTCATTTTTGAAGAAGAGAAAATTGCTTGTCGTAAATGTGAGAGCACTCTTATAATCCAAAAATAAAAGGTTCTCAAATACACTTCCAAAAAATGAATTGTGGTATTGAATTCTAAGATGGCCCTTGAAGCTCATAATTGTTTCCATACCTCCTTGAAGGCTCCAGCTCTCTTTTTCATTTACATTAGGAGGAATGAACAACTATGTTTAAAAGATTAGCAGTATTACTTATTGGAGCTCTATTATTATTTGGTTTATCCGCTTGTGACAGCGTTAAATCAATGACAAATAATGTCACGGTTGGTAAGGTAATTGAAGAATTTAAAGCTGCAGGATTAGAAGCTGACAATCCTAGTGATCTACCAGAAAAAGAATTTGGAAATACTAGAAAAGAAGCAAAGCGCATTCTGGTTCCAGCATTAGGTGAAGATAGTGGTGGTAGAATATTTGAGTTTAAAAACAAAGAAGATCTTGAAAAAGCTAAGAAATACTATGACGATTTAGGTAATGGTAATCAAATGCTATTCTCTCATACTTACGCAAAAGGTAACTTCCTTATACAAATGAATGGTGATATGGAAGATGCCCAATTTAACAAATATAAAGAAATTATGGACAAAGTAATTAAGTAAGTTAAAGGATCCGCTTTCATTTATATGAAAACATGTTAGAATTATCTTTGGATTGGCGTCCAATACATATTATTAAAATTAAAGTGGTTCAAGTCGGAAGGCACCTTTGGGTGTCTTTTCTTTATGAAAAATAATTATAAATAAACAAAAAAGCCTCAAATATTGAGGCTTTTTAGTATTTTCTACCTTCATAATAGGCAAAATATCCTCCGCAGTACCTTGAAATTTCATATTTTTTAAAATACCATGTGATACCTTCATTATCAGTGTATGCATTTCTGAATACATTTTCGGTATTAAATTCCTGTTTGTAGTATATACCATTTTTATATGTAATGTCTTCTAACGGTTTATAACAACGTTCATAAGTCTCTGAATTTGCTGATGCAGCACCAATTCCTCCAGTCAATGCAATACCAGCTGCTAATGTTCCAACTACTAATTTCTTGAACATAATAAATCCCCCTCAAATAGTTTTTATAACTTGCACCTTAAATGTATCACTTCTGTTAATTTTGTAAATATTTTGAATCTGTAGAAATATTTATTTAATTATTAACAATATTGGGATTATATTTTATCTAATGGAAAATAGAGGGGTTTATGATAATATGTAATAATGCATGTTCATTCAACAAAAAATCGTGATAAAATCTAAGCACCTGTTCTATTTTTTCAGTTATCTTAGAAACCTTACTTCTTATTTACCCAAATGGGAGGCGCTTTATGGCGCCTTTTTTTTATTTTTCAAAAGGACCTGCTCATTTAATCCATAAAAACATAAAGTAATTTGAATCCATTAAAATACATGAGTGACTCCTTATTTTTCTCCTACTATTTAAAGGAGGAATTATTATGGGCTTTAGTGGTAGTTGCGGTGGCGGCTGTGGCTTTGCAGGAGGATTTGCTTTATTAGTTGTATTATTTATTTTATTAATTATTGTTGGAGCTTCTTGCTTCTGCTAAAAACTATGGGAAAAGACACTCTTATTTGGGTGTCTTTTTTTGGTACATTAAAAAGCCTCGCCATCCTATGGAGATGGTGAGGTCCTTAGGGCATATATCCTCTTTTCTTATACATATTAGATTCGTTATACACACATTGAAAATATAGCAAAATATGTACATAATATCCAGAAAAATATATGTACTAAAGGTGGGGTCGTCGCCCATAGAAGGAGGCGTAATTAGGGCTTTAGCCAGAGCTTTAATAATATTTTAGGTGGTGAGTTTTATGAGGGCACAAGAGGTTCTCATAGAGAATAACAAAAAGAGATACATATTATTGGAACAAGAAGGATTACCTGTAATGCCAATTATGAAATCCCAATTACATATAGTGAACGAAAACAGCGTAAATAGCCAAAAGGCCACATACAAAGTTTACTATCGTAATCATATTTTGTATGTAACTCATCACATGCTTCCCCTCCTTTTTACTCATTACAATCAAGATCCTTCTGTTTTTCTTCCAATATAACCTTATTTATTTTCGTTAACGTATCCGTCATTTGCTCTAAAGCATTTATATCGATTTTTGAAAAGTATTTCTCAATTAATACATCATCTAACTCAGACAATCGCTCTATATACTTACTACCGTTTGGACCAAGTGTAAGGAAATACTCCCTTTTATTGTTAGGGTTTACTTGTTTTGAAATCATCTTCTGCTTTTCCAATTCCGATAAAACTTGGCTCACAGCCCTTTTTGATATATTAAAAGTAGCCGCAATGTGATTTGCTGTCGTATTCTCATTTAAATTAATATGAAATAGCATGCTCCCTTGCTGTCCTGTAAGACCGTACTCATCTTTTAACTCCTAAAACGGTAAAATTTAGAATTAATTATAAACTCTGTTCATTTCATTAATTATTTCTTTATACGTTCTAGTCATAGCACTCTTCCTCCATGCTTTATTCACAACGAAAAAAGAAGACATCCATCAAGGTGCCTCCTTTTCCTAATTAAAATTTTAAACTCTCACCATTCGTCGCAATTACTTCTTTATACCAATTGAAACTGTCCTTCTTCGATCTTTTTAATGAACCTTTTCCTTCATTATCTTTATCAACGTATATATATCCATAACGTTTTTTCATTTCGCCAGTAGAAGCACTGACAAGGTCAATCGGGCCCCAACTTGTATAACCGATAATATCTACTCCATCTTGAATTGCTTCGGACATTTCGATCATATGCTTCTTTAGATAATCAATACGGTACTCATCATTCACTTCGTCTTCATCATTTAATTGATCGATTGCACCGAGACCATTTTCAACAACAAATAAAGGTTTTTGATAGCGATCATAAAGTTGGTTCGCTGTAATACGGAAGCCCTTTGGATCAATCGTCCATCCCCACTCTGATTTTTCAAGATATGGATTTTCAACTGAACCGAATACATTCCCGCTCGTTATGCTTTTTAACACTTCTGAATCTGTACTTGTTGCTCTACTTGCATAATAACTAAATCCAATATAATCAACAGTATACTCTTTTAAAATTTCTTCATCTTCTTTTTCCATTTCAATTGTTAAATTATTATCTTTAAAGAAGCGTTTTGCGTATCCAGGATATGCTCCTCTTGCTTGTACATCAATGAAGAAGAATGATTCACGGTCTTGTTCCATCGCACGAAGAACATCGTCTGGATTACATGTATATGGATACGTTGCACCAGCTGCGAGCATACAACCAATTTTTGCATCTGGAATGATTTCATGACAAGCTTTTACAGCTAACGCACTTGCGACAAGTTGGTGATGAGCTGCTTGATACTGAATTTGTTTTTTATTATCATCTTCTTTAAATGCTAGACCTGCTCCCATGAAAGGTAAATGTAAAAGCATATTAATTTCATTAAACGTCATCCAATATTTCACTTTATCTTTATATCTATTAAAAATCGTTTTTGCGTACGTCTCGAAGAATTTTACAAGCTTTCTACTTCTCCAGCTTCCATACTTTTCTACTAAATGAATAGGCACATCAAAGTGAGCCATCGTAACAACTGGTTCAATGCCATGCTTCAACAGTTCATCAAATACGTTATCATAAAACTGTAATCCTGCTTCATTTGGCTTTTCATCATTACCATTTGGGAAAATACGCGTCCACGCAATCGATACACGTAACGCTTTAAATCCCATTTCTGCAAAAAGAGCAATATCTGCTTTATAACGATGATAAAAATCAATTGCTTCGTGTGATGGATAAAACTCTCCTTCTACTGGTGTGAAGGAATGAATATTTCCTTTCATAATATCCCAGCGGTTTTCACCAGTTGGTAATAGATCAACCGTCGTTAATCCTTTTCCGTCTTCTACATATGCGCCTTCAACTTGATTGGCAGCAATCGCTCCCCCCCATAAAAATCCTTTAGGAAAAATAACTTTAGACATATAGAAAAACTCCTTTATATAAGATTTAACGAGGAAAGGTATTACGATTCTCAAGGAATGCCTTTCTTCGTGTGAAACATAATGAAATGTAACTACTATTTAACTCCTAACTCTAGTAAAGAATCTCCTGCTTGAATCTTTTCTACTTCAGTTTTTTTCATACTATATTTATCATAATTTGTAACAACAACTGGTGTCGTCACAATATAACCCGCCTTTTGAATTTCAACTATATTAAATTCAATAAGTAATTGCCCTTTTTCTACTCTCGCTCCTTGTTCAATATGAGAGGAGAAAAACTCGCCATTTAATTTCACAGTATCCATCCCAATATGGATTAAAATTTCAGCACCTGAATCCCCCGTAATTCCTACTGCATGATTCGTCGGGAACAGCGCAGAAATTGTACCTGATAGTGGTGAAAATAACTTTCCTTCCGAAGGCTCAATCGCAATGCCTTCACCTAACGCACCTGATGCAAATGCAGCATCATCAATGTTTTGAAGTGGCATAACTACACCATGAAAAGGACTAAAGATTACTTCATCATCGTTTGATGCAGCAACTTTATCAATTGTTCCATCTGTTTCTGTAGATATTTGCTTTTTTGTAAAACCAAATAAGTAAGTCAGAATAAAACCTACTATTAAAGAAACAACCATCGAAACAATTGCTCCCCAAAATCCAGCTGTAATCCCATCTTCCGGACTAATAAATGTCGGAAGCGTAAATATGCCAAGCCCACCCGTCATATAACTTTGTGTACCAAATACGCCAAGTATTGCGCCGCCAACTCCCCCAGCAATACAACTCATAATAAACGGCTTTTTAAGAGGAAGTGTAATACCATAAATCGCCGGCTCTGTAACACCGAAAATACCTGAAATAAAAGCCGGAATACTAAGTGTTTTTAATTTCTGATCTTTCGTTTTCATCCAAACGCCAAGTACAGCACCAATTTGAGCAAATGAAGCAGCAAATATAAGCGCTAGTATCGGATCAATACCGTGTACTGCTAAATTGTTATAGCCAATCGGAACAACGCCCCAATGAAGGCCGAATATGACAAGCACTTGCCAGAAAGCACCGAGTAAAGCACCCGCAACTAATGGGCTTGAATTATAAAGCCAAAGCGTCGCCTGTCCTAAGAACTGCCCTGCCCACGTCGCAATTGGACCAATAACGAGAAATGTAACTGGTACAACGATTAGTAACGTTAAGAATGGTAGTACAAATGTTTTCACAACATCCGGAATGACCTTCTTTAAAGACTTTTCTACTTTCGCTCCAAAATAAGAAGCGAGGATAATTGGAATAACAGATGATGCATAGTTCATTAAAATAACTGGTATTCCTAAAAACGTAATATGAATTGGTGATTCAAACATAGTCCCTGCAAATAACGTATATAATGGCTCACTTGCTGTTATACCGGATAGAGCCGGATAGACTAATGCTCCACCAATTGCCATACCGATGAATGGTGATCCTCCGAATTTCTTACTTGCTGTATATCCTAAGAAGATCGGGAAGAAATAAAATAACGAATCGCCAACTGCATTTAATATTTGATACGTTCCTGACTGTGTACTTAACCAGCCTAACGCTACAAATAGTGCATTAAATCCTTTAATCATCCCTGTTGCAGCTAACACCCCTAAAATAGGAGTGAAAATGCTAGAGAGAATATCTATTAGACTACTCTTTTTCTTCTCACTCGCACTTTCTTCCTCTGTTTCTTGAAATCCTCCGACAGCAATAACCGCTTTATACACGTCGGATACATGGTTACCAATTACAACTTGATATTGTCCGCCGCTTTTCATAACAGTCACAACATCTTCCATACTTTTCAGTACTTCTGTATTAGCTTTCCCCTCATCTTTCAACTGAAATCGTAAGCGAGTTATACAATGTATAACGCTATCTATATTTTCTCTCCCACCAACATGTTTCAGTATGTCTTTTGCCAATTTTTCATACTTCATAATAATTTCTCCCCCCTACAATCATCTCATTTATCATTTTTATAAAAAGAAAAAACCTAAACTAACCATAACGGTGCGATACATACGAATCACTCCATTACAAGTCAATTTAGGTTTTGCCTGCTAAACAGTAACAATCCCGTTTATTCAATTACATAATTCATTGCGTTTCGTTACACGATGAATGTGCAACGTCAAATACACCTTTTCATCTTTTGAAAGATGACTATTATGTGCTTTTTGTAAGTATGCTTCAATTTTTTCTGTACAACAATACGCCTCTTCGTACTTATTTTTCACTTGCTCGTATAAAAAATCATCATCGGCCGAGCTCAATTCCTTCTGCATTAAACGCTGAGCAAAATATCGCAAATGCGTTACAAACCGACTATAATTAAATGAATTCTCATCTAAGTTCATCTTATAGTGGTACTTTACAACATTTAAAATATCTTGGACGATTTTCGTCATCGTTACCGTTTGTTGCATTGCCGGCTCTCCTTGCTGTGCATTAACGAAATGCAGTGCAATTGACCCTGCCTCATCTTCAGAAAGTCTAAGCCCAGTCTCTTCTTCAATGATGTTCAAAGCTTGTAGACCAATTTCAAACTCTTTCTGATAGAACCTCTTTATCTCCCAAAGCAGAGTATTTTTGAGATCCATTCCTTCTTTATGCCGAGTTAAGGCGAAACTTAAGTGATCCGTTAATGTAAGATAAATATAATCACTTAAATCCCCCGGCAAAACTGTCTTAGCAAACTGAATAATTCTCTCTGTAATCTCTAAATTTTCTACAGGAATTTCAGTTAGCAACTTAGCGAGTTTCTCTGATAATTCTCTTGTTTCTAGCACAAAGGTTTTTTCTATCTTAGATTCATCAATCGCATCGCCTACTTTTTTCTGAAATCCCAAACCTCTGCCCATAAGTACAACTTCTGTCTCATTATCCTTCATCGTACAAACAACATTGTTATTTAAGATTTTATGGATTCTCATATTGTTCCACCTTCTTCTTAAAGTCACAAAAGGTAATAAAAAAACCTAAACTGATTCCAAAAGCCACACTACACCCGTAGCCTCTAGATCAATTTAGGTTTTGCCTGCTGAACAGTAACAATCCTTTTAATTATTAACTTACCTTCATTATACACAAAAAGTAAGCGGTTGCAACGATAAATTATTGAATTTTTTTTACAAAGCAAAATACTAACAGTTAATCAGCTGTTGCTTAAATTCCACTAAAACTTTCTCTCTTCATAATCTTC
Source organism: Bacillus sp. ISO11 (assembly GCF_003458115.1). NCBI lineage: Bacteria > Bacillati > Bacillota > Bacilli > Caryophanales > Bacillaceae > Bacillus > Bacillus sp. ISO11. The sequence goes on from NZ_QXCO01000020.1 coordinate 10,390, forward strand.
CGTATCAGCTTCTTTCTACAACTCCTGCTACGTAGTCAGTTGCTTAATATTATAAAGCAAAGAAAGAAGAATATAGTTTAGTTCCTGTAATTAAGGATTTAAGTGGCATTTTACTTATTAATACTTTAAGGTTTTTTGATTGTTGTACTATGATTACCCGCTCTAATAAAGATGATGATAAAGATATTCTTGAGTATAAGAAAGAATTATCTAGTATGCTAAGTGCCATTAATAACAACCTTAACAAAAAGGAACCAATTTACTTCCTTTTTAACAAAAATGAAAAGTTCAAGTTTGACCAAATTTAAACTGTTCGTGAGCTATATGAAAGTTATTTAATTAAAAGTGAGCTAACATTTAAATCATCTCATATGCCCTTGCTACCAAAAACATTCTTAAAAAATTCAACAACACCTATAAATATAGAAATTTATCAAAAGAATGTAATGGAATTTCTTGATGGACATAAAAAGTCAAACCTTGGTCTAGAACAAGTAGAAAATTTCGATAATATCTATAAATCTATACAAACCATGCAAAACAACTATATAAAATAAGAGACCATATAATGGTCTCTTATTTTAGTGCAATCCATTCATAGCTTACCTACTCTTTTGATTTCTTCATTTAGGCATACGGACTAACACAATCCTCTATTTTTTCAATTGATAGCCTGTACTATTTTTCTGCAAAATGGTATATAAACGAAAATGTGTTGTCGTAATTAGTCTAGCTTTTGTTGAAGATTCTTTTCTAAATTCTTGAAGTAATGTATAATTAAAGTGTCCTACATGAGATATTGAGTCATATCTCATTTGTCATTCAAAAAAGGCCTGTATATAAAAATAAGGCCTTTTTGTATGTATTCCTAAATATCCTTCTTATCCTCCAGTTTGAGTATTAGTATGATTATCTGTCATTTTAAAATATTACATACTATTCACTATCTCCTTGATCATTTCAAGTTAAATAAATGCAATCTTTTTATGAGCATTTTTACGATTCGTAATCCACTTGCACTACTTACTTAGTACATAAAAAGTGAGATTAGTCAGCAGTTTAATTTACTCACATTTTTGAATTTAGTTGTTTTATCCATACTTCTCTTTCATAGTTAAGAGCCGGTCTTAAAACAGCAATCACCTTTTTAAACCATTGTAAAATTTCCTCTTTAGAAATTGTTCCTTTATATTCGTCTAGTACCTCTTTAATAAAAATAATAGATGGATGTTGTTCACCGAAATAATTCAAACTTTCTAGATATAGACTGTGCTTTACACTAATAGCCATTTCAATAAGTTCTTCACTAGAAAATTGTAAATTTCTTTTATTATCCTCTATCTTATTAATAATATCTCTTAACTTTCCTGTTTTATAATAAAATTCATATTCAGGTGGAACCTCAGGTAGTTCTATAGGTTCAGAAGGAGCAAAATAAAAAACAGGGTAATCGCATTTCTGTGCACTTTCTACCATTTCCTTTATATCTATCTTCTCATTAACTTCCCTAAGTCCCATTAAAAACTTCAAAGGTGTTGTACTCCAAAGCCAATCTGCTTTAGGAATTGAAAGTTTGTCGAACTGAATGTCTAAATACCTATCCCATTCTTTAGAATATGAATCATGATAATGTGTACCCTGTTTCCATTCTCCATCATAATTATAATAATGCGCTACAACTGACCAAGAATCATAACTTCTATAAGTTATATCATTAAAAATCAAAAAGCCGCGTGGCAACAACCAAATTACTCTCTCTTCATTACTAGTGTCAAAAATTGATTTATTGGCTTTTTTACTTTCAACCACTTCAACCTCATCAAAATTTGGTCTTTTCCCTCTAACTGGTGGTTTTAATAAAGGCTCTTCCCAAATTAATCTTTCTAACTCTTTATATGATTTATCAATATCCTCATAGTTCCAACCTAGAGCAAACCTACTTTTAAAGAAATCAGGTAAAAAGTATTCACCATTCTCCTCTCCTAAAGAAATGGGAATAAATTTTTCCTGCTTTGTATTATTATAAATGTTTGGGGTAATAATCATTGTTTCAGTTCCTACCCCTCCGCGTCTAGTATTCGCCTTTTCACAATAATCTTTGTCACAAATAACTAAAACCTTGTCCGCAATTTTAATACTATTCTCCATAAATTCAAATCTATCATGCCCCACTACTCCATGCCATCTATCAAGAATTACTTCCACACCTGATTCTTTCATTAACTTATTTGCTAAATCAAGAACCCATTCTTTATGATCCTCTGATGACCAACTGTATGATATAAATACATGAGGTACTTTTTCTTCATTTTTCAATTAGCTTATCTCCCTTTTTTTTTAACTAAATTTTAACATACTATTCTCATGAAAAATTATCCAAAAATGAAGAAAAACTCATTTCTTCATAGAGCTTTCATACTCAATCATTTATCTTAAACTATTAGATTAATTATCTATATTTACAGTATTATTACTTTTTGCAAAACATATAATTAAAATATAATAATTATATATTCTAATTAATCTTATTACATATTAATGCTAGTCAAAATTAAACTGTACTAATAAGTAAAAAGACAAAGGTTTTATACTTTTGTCTTTTTATTTTAAGGCGATTCATTCGTAACTTTCCCACTCTTTAGGCTTCTTATCATACTTTAAACGTCCAGTCGTACAGAATGAAGCAATCATCCATTGAATGAGGTTCATCTTTGCATATGGATCAACACAATCCTCTATTTTTTTTAATTGATAGCCTGTACTGTTTTTCTGCCAAATTGTATATCAACGAAAGTAAGTTGTCGTAACAAGTCTATTTTCTTCTAGAAAAAAGTTAACTTCCTCTCTTTACCTATGAATACGAACAATGAATATGCCTTTAAAAGTAGATTCTCTAAGCAAAATACCCCTAAAAGCACTAAAAACGCCTTCCTACAAAACTGTAGAAAGACGTTTTAAACATTGTTATTGCTTGATTCTTCTATAATTGACTATAACTATTTAACCGATACCGATGGTCGGGGGTGAACTAAAACTCCTGAAGGAACACGATTTTGAGTCGGTTATAGAATTTAATCTTCTCCATAAACCATCAGAAACATTGATATATATACGCTCTTTAACGTTCAATTTAAGTTTAAACAAAATTATAACATACGACTATCTTGTAAATAAGTATTTTTCGTTTAAAAAGATTCGTCAAGTTGAGTAGTTCGACATAAAACAATTTTCTTCCTAATATATTAGTTAATATATTAACGCCCTTACCGACACAAGACTCTTTAAATAATCATTAAGCAAAACAAAAAGGCTAAATCGATTGTCCATCTTTAATTAAACTTGTTAAATCAAAGAAATCTATTAAATGTCGTCCAAAAGCATTAATTCCAATTTCAGGGTTAGCAACATTTTGACTGCTTTCCATATTGTCTTTTTCGGGACTCGCCACAATTCCAAGTAACCCCATTCTTTCTAATCGGTTTTGTATATTTTTTTTATATGCTTGATTTTCATAATGTTTTTTAATCTCTTCTTGTGATGCGGATACACTTAAAAAGTTATTAAGTTTTCCCGTTACATTATATCTATATTCCCCCGTATAAGTTAACAATTTTTTTATATCATCCACTCTTAATTCTCTTAAGACATCACAATAAGCTATGATACGATTTTCATCTTTGATTTCTTGATCGATTATGTTTTCAAAACCATTAAAAAGAAATTCAACTTTTTCATCCTGCGCATCATTCATTATATCTTCTAAAATAATAGGAAATGCTTTTTGTTTAAGAAATTCATTAAATGCCTTGTCCAATCTTTGTATTTTATCTTCAATAGCTATAATACGTTCTTGATGTTCTTCTAAACGTTTTTTCAATCGATTTATTCGATGTGAAGTAATAGCCCCACTTATATAAGGTGCTACGCTTCCAATATTATCAAATACGTATTCTACCTTACTGCCTTCTTCAACTCCTAATAAATTTTTTACCGATTCAACTACATCGAATTTCATTTCTTTCTCCTTTACATGGTTTATTAGCTAATTTCTCGAAATTCTTTTATTACATCCGGAATGCCTGTGTTTAATTCATCTTTATTATATTCCATTCCTAATTCACGTCTTAATTGGTTATAATCTTTTACTGTTACCTCTACAAGGTTTTGTGAAACACCTTTTTTTATTTTACCGAAAGAAGAAGCTAATTCTTTTGTCGCTTCGATTAATTCAAGACTAGCATAACCTGCATTTTTAAAAATAAATTGTTCAATATCTTGAGGACTTAAATAGGTTCGCTCACTTGTATGTCCTAATTCTATATAACCAGCTCTTATGGATTCTTCTTTAACTATATTTACACTAGAAATTATCATACTATAAAGTGGTGCATATAAATTCTTATATTGTTCCATTTTAAAATTCCTTTTTACTTTTCTCGGCTCAATATATAAATGAATAAGTAAAAAAGTAAGAACTGAAAATATTACTGAAATAAAAGCTGATAATATTTTTACATCAATACTCATTTTTCCTCCTTAATAAACAAGAATAATTTCTTTTCATAGACAAAGCACCCTTATAATAAGAGTGCTTGTACAATCTATTTTAAGTATAAAAATACTTCAAATTCCTATATAAAACTGTTAAAACATCATTTTTTTCCTTTTGCTTGTGCCAAAACTGAAGCAGCAAGACTTTTTGTTAGTTTACTAGTACCCTTATTTTGCAATGCTTTTGACGCTTTAGATGCCATAGACGCACTCGATACTTTCTTTGATCCTTTTGCCATTTAATCACCTCCTTATTCCAAATGGACATTTTTACCTTTATGCATATATTGTATTACGTTTAAAAATAAGACACAAGATATATGTATAAATTCTTTTTTAAACACAATTTAATTAGTAATTATCCACGAATCTTTTTCAGCAGGATTCGTATATATTTGTTAGCACCGCACAAGATGGTGACCACTCTTTTCCCTCATGCTTGCATTTATTCCTTACCACTACATATACATACTTTTTTACACTTATTTAACTTAAAAATCATGCGAATTTATTCCATATATGAGGTAATAATGTTTTAAAGATACGAGGGATTCAGGTACTTCTTATCTACACTTAATTCAAATTGGCGTAGAAATAAGCATTAAAGTTTCAAGTTTTAAACTTCTTGTTTTCCCCTTATCTAGCAGTACAGTTATTTTCTTTTGTCTATTTTTAAGCTTAATTGAGTCATATCTCATCGTCATTTTAAAAAGATCCCCATTTTTATATGGAGATCTTTTTTTAACGAAATGAAACTACTAATTTAAAATAATAGAAAATGAGCTTGATCCCCATAAAGTTGTTTAATTTACAATAAATTCGTTTAAAACATAATAAAGTTATTTAAAAAATGCTGGTCATGTTCTTCAACAATTGAGCCATTTAATTGAATAAGACTACACAAAAAGTTGCTTTCCCTTACGTAAGGAAAGTGACTTTTTAGCTTGATTCCCCCCCTGTTATCAAGCTATTTATTTTAAGTTCTTTTGACAAATATTGAAAATATTATTGACTATTCAGTTGAACTGTATTACGTTATTATTAAGTTGAACTATATAGTCGAACTGAATAAAGGGTGAGGATATGAAACATAAATTACTACCGTTGTCTGAAACCATGCATTATATTTTATTAGCTATGCGTGAGCCACTCCATGGCTATGCCGTAATGCAGAAGATAGAAAAGATAAGTAACGGTACTGTTATTTTAGCAGCTGGTACATTATACGGTGCGATTGAAAACTTGAATAAGCATGGTTGGATTGAATCTGTTGGAGAGTCAGGTCGGAGAAAAGTTTATATGATAACTGCGGAAGGAAGTGCCATTTTGAAAATGGAGCAAAATAGGCTATTACATATATTATCCCTGTACGAAGGAAGTGAATCGAATGAAGAAAGCTAAGATATTTTTTGATATCGAAAAAGAGGAGCAATGGCTGAATGAGCAATTACAAAAAGGCTATCGTTGTACAAATATTAGTGGATTAGGAATATACACTTTCGAAAAAACCGACAAGAGATATGTGATGCGACTGGATTATCAAGATTATTTGTCAAAGAAAAAGTTTAAAGATTACAGAGGGATATATGAAGATTTCGGTTGGAACTATATAAAGGGGCCCTGGCTTAGTGGAACTCGATATTGGCAAAAAGAAGATGATGATCAAAATGAAATCTTCTCGGATCGCCAATCAAAGAGCAATTATTATAAAAGATTGATGGGTTATTCATCTGGTATTGGTATACTGTTATTGCCTTATTTTCATATGCTTTACAAGAATTCAGGTGTATATTTAACTGAAGGTCTTTGGAGTATGAAAGGTGCATTTTTTTGGAAAGCATTATTATTTGAAACTCCATTTGTCCTTTTGAGGTTGCTTCCAGCCCTTATGCTTGTTTTCATTGGTATCAGCTTCTATAAAACTTATCAAAAGTATTCAATGTTAAAAGAAAAATAAACGTTTTTGAAATCTTCCAGGATCGCGCGCTATTGTTGAATAAACCTTAGATTTCCAAACGACTTTATTGTTATATTTTTGAGTACAGTGAAGTATCTGATATCGAAAATTAAATAACTATATTTTAACCCTGTCCTAAATTTAGTACGGGGTTATGCTTGTTTTAGGTATTAAAGTTATATAACTTTATTGTCTTTATACACCTCCATTAATATCCTCCCGCCTTAATTAATAACATAGTCATAAACATACTAAACAAGAGGCTTTTTAAATACTTATTTTCATCTTTTGCTACAAAAAGAGCTAAACAGCAGAATGAAGCCCACCCTAACCAAAATAGCATTCCAAAATCATTGGTAAATTAGTCAATTAAATCTACTCCTTCGAATGTTTTATCTATTACACTGTTTAATATATTCATTTTCCCTTCATATTTTAAGAACTAAATAAAAAAAGACAGAAGTTTTACATTCTGTCTTTTATATTTGCCTTAAAGTAATCCATTCGTAACTTTCCCATTCTTTTGGTTTCTTATCATATTTGATACGACCAGTTGTGCAAAATGATGCAATCATCCATTGTATGAGATTCATCTTTGCATACGGATCAACACAATCCTCTATTTTTTTCAATTGATAACCCGTACTATTTTTCTGCCAAATTGTATATAAACGAAAATGTGTTGTCGTAACAAGTCTAGCTTTTGTTGTAACTTGCCATTTCGCAATTTTCGTTAAATCTTCTTTAACTTTTCTCTCATACTCTTGTCTTATCACTTTATAAGTCTTATCTTTATTAATTAATCCATTAGAAAATGAAAAAGGCATTTGATGCACCTCATAGACCGTTCCTTCTTCATCTCCTAAAATGTTTGATTCTACTAGAAATATATTTTTTAGTTTTAACTGTTCCGTTAATTCTTTTCCGCTCCGATAAAAAGGTTTTTTTATCTTCTGAAGCATAACAACCTGTACAATTAATGCGATAAGTAATGGATACGCTAGTATAAACACCATATTAATAAACATATTTGCAATAAGTACACCTACTAGTGCGAATATCATGTAATAAATATATGTTTCTCTTTGATGAATGATTCTACTGTTCAAGTCAGGATACCTCCGTTTTGATAGATAGTGAACGCAACATACACAATTGCTCCTAATAAAATAGAACAAGCCCCTGGAAAGCTCTGTATCAGCTGTATTTCTTTCTTTGGTAGTTTGGCCCCAAATATAGAAGCTGCATGCTCCAATTGGTCTTTAATCGCTCCTACAAATCCTAAAATCTTAATTAGTCGATACACACTAGCTATCCAAAAGAATAGTAAATGGAAAGCTGTGAGTGTAATTGCGGTAAGCATAGCCGATTCTTCTACTACATTGCTAACATATAAACCTACCACCACAAGCATTTTGGTATCACCGGGTGAAGAAAATTTAAATGTCTCTAGCAATAACCCACACGCTAAGGCCATGACTAGTACAATTGCAATCTCTTTCCCTGTTCTTGTTCCGGCAAGGTACGTGATTCCTATCCCCAATATTAAGAATAGTAGATGCCACATATTCTTCGTTTTTCTATATTTCAAATCAGTAAATACATTTAGGAACATGTAACTTAGTAATAATCCCACAATATACAGACCCATTTTCTTTACTCCCCTCTTAATTTCATAAAAAATGCTGTGTAAAAAAGGGAACCACTTTTAGAGTAGCCCCCTCGTTTATTTTTATATTTATTTTTTGTTCCAAGAATCAACATCTGCATTGCTTGATGCTTTTGTGAATCTTGCTAGAATTGTATCATAGCCACCTTGAATTGCTTTCCATACGAACGGGCCAATTACTAATACGATAATCACCGCTAAGGCAATTAACATACCGTTTTCTGATGATAGTTGCGAATCCTCGTTTTTTAACCAATTTTTCATTTTTGCTAACATGATTGAATCTCCCTTATCCATTTATTTGAGCTATACTTAAAAAACATCATTCATCTAAAACTTCTATTATTTGTTCCAAGAATTCACATCTGCATTGCTTGATGCTTTTGTGAATCGAGCTAGAATCGTATCATAACCACCTTGGATTGCTTTCCATACAAATGGGCCAATCACTAATACGATAATGACCGCCAAGGCGATTAACATACCGTTTTCTGATGATAATTGTGAGTCTTCGTTTTTTAACCAATTCTTCATTTTTGTTAACATGTGTATTACTCCTTTTCCTATTCCATTTTTAGTAATGTCTTCTATAAACTTGCAAATCCTTGCATTAAAGATTGAATAACAATCACCATCGGATAAATCACAATACAACCAATAACAGCAACGTTAAATTTATTCATTTCCATCGGCTTATTTTGAATGAGACGGTTATAGTTCTCATGTTTTAACTCGCGCATCATTTTAATTTGTGCGTCCATAATGCGAAGACTCTGTACCTTGTCTGTTTTTTGTGCTTGTTGCAATGCAATCGTAAAGGTATTTACTTCTGGACTATTTAAAGCAGCAGCAAAGTTTCGAAATGGTTGATCCGAGCCCGCATACATTTCTAATTCCGCTGTAAGTGTAGATACATACGGACGAAGATGTCTTCCAGCATATATCTCTGCCTTTTTTACTGCTTCTAATGTTGTATGTGTTTTTAACAACTGCAACATTGGAATTAGATACTCTGGTAATTCGAACTTCCTAGCTTCAATCGCCTGTTTGCTTCTTTTCTTTAATAGATAATCAGGATAGAAATAAAGCAATGGTGACATTAGAGCGCCTACTTTAAATAAATAGTAATCATGAAATACAGTACATATTAAGAAGACAGAGGTAAAAATGATGGGATATGCTACCTTCATTTTCAGATATTCTTCTGGTTCCGTATCCAAGCCAGCTTCTTCTAACTTTTTCTGGATCTGCTCTTTTTTTTCTTCTGTCAGATACTTATGTGATAACGACTGGAAGGGAGCAAGCATTATTTGATTTAAATTCTTCTTTTCAATTCGTTTTGCATTTTCTACATAGTTCGTAAGTAAGCTACCACTATCTTTTTTACTTTGTAGAAAGGTAGAGAATACCCAATACATGACAACGAATACCACTACAGCTAAAATCGTAGCCACCTTATTCCCCTCTTTCTGTTGGGTTATAATTTGCAATCTTTTCTACACGAGTTGCTAAGAAAAAGACAATGAACATATTTACCGCTAACGCGATTTTCCCCATCATAGAACCTGCTAAATATCCATATGCTTCTTTTGACATCAACATAATAACAATTGGCATGGCGATAACGATTAAGCAGTTCTGTACAAAAGCCCGTTGTGCTTGCGACAAACTAGAACGCAATCTTGCCAGGTATAGCTTTTGTTTTTCAAAATCTTCTGCAATATCTAGTAGGACTTGTACTGAATTTGTTCCACCTTCTCGGCTACACACTTCCAACATTTCATGGAAGAATACCAATTCTCTAAAGTTAAACGTTTCATTGAATTCTCTAAATGCACGATGCATTGTGGTTCCACCTTCTAATAAAAGAGAAACTTTCTCTATTTCTTCTTGAATGCTTTCATGCATCATTGGTTTCACCTGAACTAACACACGTTTTGCATTGTTGCTAATTTGAAGTGCATTTGCTACTGCCTTCATATAGATAGAAAGACGGTCAATGACAATCAAGTAGTAACATTTTTTTCTTCGATAAAGAAGAAACCTTGGAACTAAAAATCCAGATAAAACAGTAATCAGTGTAAAAGGAACTCTACCAAAGGAAAAATAGAATACTGCTGCAATACTCATTCCGAAAAGAATCGTATATACCCAGTACATACTTTTTGTCAATTTCCACTCGTACTTTTGGGCTTCTTGGATAACGGATTGTGGCAAATACATTCGTATCCCTTTGATATTTCTTAATTCCAAGCGCCTTTCTTCTTTCTCATTTTCTTGAACAAATTGAGAAAGAGCAGAACCTTTAGATTTTGCAAAAAGTAAAACGAGCAATCCTACACTAATAAAGATTAAAAATATACATCCATAGGCTAACAAACTATGCATACTGCACCTCCTTTTGTGAAAGGAATGGCGCATAAAGAGCTGGATTTACAGTAGAAGAACGGAATTTCTTCTCCATTTCAGCTGACATTTTTGCTGTAATGATATGATCTCCATGAATCTTTCCTACTCTCTCATTCATTTCATCGTATTCCTCACCCGACGGAATAAATTGAGAAAGCTGATTGAACTGTATATCATCTCGATAATCTAACAATTCAATCATCTCTGTAATATAGCGATTCCCATCATCTTTCTTCTCTAAAAAGACAATCACATCAAATGTCTGTGAAATTAATTCATATAAATACTGAGCATCAATATTCGCACCACTTTGCAGACACATAAGCATTAAACGTCTAACCGCTTCTTTTGCACTTCTTGCATGGACAGAGGTGAAACCAGGATGTCCTGTTTGAAAGAAGTTAATCATTTTTAACGCTTCTTTCCCCCTCGATTCTCCTACAATTAATCGCTTTGGTCCTTGACGTAAAGCATTTGTTAACAATCTGTCAAAATCGATTGCATTTTCTTCTACTTCCGATGCCCTACATTGCATCGGAACGAAGTGATGTTCTGGAAATATGCGATGTAAATAGAGTTCGGGGTTATCTTCTACTACGAGAGTACGTTCTTTCTTCTTCCCATTTGGAATATGAGAAGCAAGATACTTCATAAACTCTGACTTTCCTGTACCTGTTGCTCCAGCGACTAAAATATTCATTTTGGCTTTCACAGCTGCAGCCAAAAAGTGTAACATTTCTTTCGATGCTTGATTGGTAGATAACATACGTTCTTTAGAGGCACGGAGGTGATCTGCATTCTTACGAATCGTTATTGTTGTTCCGAGTCCCCCAAGTTCATCTAAAGCAATATTGATACGGATATATGGAAACACGCAGTCCACATACGGCTTTGCTGTATTTAATGACTCTGATGTACTGTTTACCATCTTATAAGCTAGGGCTTTCACTTCTTCTTCTGTCTCAAATCGGTAAGGAAATGTACATTCTCCCTCTCCGATTTTTTCGTAAATGATTTCTTTTGTGCCATTGATATAAATATCAGTTACATCCTTATCTTCTTTTAAAGGTTCTATAATCCCAAATCCAACAATTTCATCACACACCATATTTAGTAACTGTTCCGAAGGTACATCTGAAACGACGACTTGATTGCTTAGTAAAAAGCCTTTAATAATTTGCTCCACAGCTGTTCTCTTCTCTTTATTCATAAAGGATTCGCTTAAGATATCACGATGTTCTTTTACTAAAAATGCACGAATTTCATCTGTAATATCTTTAATTTGTTGAGCTGTAGTTGTTCCTAACTTTCGAACCGATTTAGAACGAATCCTATAACCAAAGTGATATAAGTCCACTCGATTTCGCTTTAAGGATACTTGTTTTTCCTGTAAATAGCCCCACATACTACTTGCCACCTTTTTAATTTCGTAAACCAAAGAGACCCTTTTTCATAGAGGAGTGCTGGGATGGAATATTAAGACCAGCTACTTCCATAATATGATGGACCTTTGCATTAATTTGCGGGGAACCAAATTGCATTCCCCATTCATAACTCGTACGATCTCTGTCATACGGAATTGTCACCGCAATGTTTTGGGAAGAAAGCTTTTCAATATCTTCTACATAGTCCTCGTCTCCCATATTCAAAACATGAATCATACGAGGTAATGTTAGCTTTGCTTCTTCTATTAGTTGTAATTCTCTTTTAATTGCTAACGCACCACGAGGGTTGCCATTTAGCACATGAACAACAAGGTCTGATTGGTATAGGATTGGGTAACTAAGCACCTCGGATAATTCAGTTGGTACCGATAGGATGATGTAGTCATATTCTGTATCTACAAGTGATTCGATAAATGTCGTTACAAACAATTCTTTCTTTTGAATCTCTGGGAATTGAGTTAAACTATAACCTGATGGAAACACCAGAAAATCCATCTTATCGTGTAATTTTTGCGTCAACCTTGGATTCACTTTTTTTTCTAGTAAATCTTGCTTGGTACAAATATACTGCAAGAGATTGTATTCATTTTCTTTTCTTACAAGCCCTAGCATATTTTTACTCTCATGGCTAAGACCTGTTCCAACCGCGAAGTTTGGTCTTACTTGGTCCGCTTCTACATAAAGCACCTTTTTCCCTAAATGAGCTAACTCATTTGCCATCGCAATACTTAACGTACTTTTTCCTACGTTTTCGTTTGTCGCATAAAAGGCAACCATTCTTACTTGCCGGTCCATCTTAAAAGCCCCTTCCTTATTTGGATTCGTTCAGATACTGTGCAACATATTCTTTTACACTTTTAGATATGGGATTGGTTGAATGCTTCTCTACATAGTCTAAAATATTTTTCTGGTCAGATATTTGCGAGAATCCTTCTGCTGGTTCTAATTCTTTCCCTGTTTGTTCTACCTTTTGTCCAACTGCAACAGGAATTACATCTCCAAGTGTTTTCGCACGATTTAGATATTGAAGTTGTTCTGGTGAAACAGCCAATGTATATAATCGCGTTACTTTTGGCTTTTGTTTTCCTTCTTGTTCCTCTTTTGATTCTTTCTTTTCTAGTACAAATGCATCTTCTGTATTGCTATCCTTTGCAGCCGTAACACGTACACGTTGGAAAAGACCACCGAATACTACCTTCTCATTGTCCCCGTCCTTCACAACCTGCTTAAAATATAAGTCCACATAAGTGTTAGGAATGATACTATTACCTGAACTTGTTTCCAAATCAACGAGTAACGGGAATGCAGCTTCTCCATCTTTCAAATTTAAAATGGCAGAGTCAGGTAACTCCTCTTTCTTTACTACTTTATTTTTAAAAAGATAGCTATTTTCGGTGATGGGCTGCCCATCATTTGTCCACTTACCTATAACCTCTTTTTTACTTACACGTAATGCATTTGGAGGAATCCCATCACCAGGTAATGTTCGTTCCACTAGCATTTCTTCTTTAATCTCTGTATGCGCAGGTATATCCTTTGCAGCTACAATAACTTTTGTTGGTTTTACTGCATTTTCTACTGCAAAATGATTGTATCCATAGATACCCGCTACTGTTATAGCAGCTAAACCTACCGCTGTAATCTGCTTCTTTTGAAACTTAGACGGCTTCAATGTTTATATTCCTCCTTATGTAGCCTTTAAACGCAAAAAAGGACACACCTATGGCGTAAAACGCCTTAGGTGTGTCCTTTTAGCTAATCTAAAGTCTATATGAAAATGTTGGATTTATTTTCTTTAATATTACAATCTCAATATTATGATATATATAGTTTCATGTCAATCATTTCTAAAAAATATCTGTTTTTTCTATTTAAAAACCACGTAATCGATAATTAACCTCGCTCCAAAAACCCTGTTATAACAAGGTTTCTAACCTATTAAGCATCCCGAAAATATGTTGTAATTAATCTAACACAACTGAATATTCCAAGGTGGTCGGTTGCTATCCTTTCTCTTTCATTTTATGGAGAAAAGAAGAGATCATTTGGAAATACTGTTCACAATAGTTGATGCAAGAGGCAAAATTATTATTAAAACGAAATCAATTTTGTTCCTGTTTCAAAATACTTTGCAGGAGCATAACTTTTCCCATTCCGATCCTGAAATTCACTTCCAATATATAACGATGCAATCATTACGATAATTCCAATGAAAATTACACGTTTCATACGTTGTTTTTTCTTTTTATCCATTCAATATTCCCCTTTCTACAAAAAAAAGACACATCCCATTAAGGGATGTGCCTTTGGTTTATCCATTCAGCTACTAGTTTAAGAAGGATATCTTATTGTGTTGATTCATCTAATTATACTATATTTTATTCTCATTTCCTATTTCTCATGTAATACCAATCTGTTAATTTATAAAGTACATCTTCCTTACCAACCCAATTCCAACCAACTCCACTTCCTCCAGGGAATGGATCGTCAGGAAATACTCTTCTTTTTATGAAATCATCATACGCAACACCCTTAATCTCTACTTGCTCAGTTAAACATAAACTCATTTCATTGATACCTGCTGGAGCTGTTTCTACATTAAAAGTGTATACACCATCTTTTGTCTTCAGTGGTGAATACCATTTTTGGCCACCATCAATGATTTTCTCTTGTCCATCCCAATATAAAGACTTAGTTGGTCTTTTACTATCAAAAACATGTCCTGTTGCTTCAGATAAATACATATTTTTAGGTAGGAATTTCGCTGTAGTATCTTTAAGTTCTTTCTTCTCTAAATCTTGAGTAGACTTTAATCCTTCGTCTGCAAATGGGTATTGTGCCTTAGCAGCAGTAAATACACCAGGGTAATTCGCATTCCAATCATTTTTGTACTTACCGTTTACTTCATACGAAAATCCATAACCAGAATGTAGCTTAGAAGGAGCTAAATTACCAATACTCCCTGTCAAAGTTTCATAATACATTTCCCCAGTTATATCTTCTTTTGATACACGTTCACTTACTGTTTCTACTACACCTTTTACACTCGTTACACCACACATTGCCTTTTCTTTTGAAGGCTCATAGATTGCTGTTTTAATAGGATTATTTTTGTACGTAGTTTCCTCGATGTCTATACGATTACCAGCAGGGTTAATTTCCGCTTGAATTGTTCCTTTACCTTTATGTTGCCAGTCAAGGTTCAGGGTTTTCTTTTCTCCCTCAGTTAATCTTACCTTTTGTAAAGCTACTTGTTGTCCGTTATGTTTTAACACAACTACTGTTTCAGGATTCGTATATTTTTCTTCTAATACATCTAACTTTTTAATTTTATTCTTCTCTTTTTCTAACTTCTGTCTTGCATTATCTAGCTTACTTGCCGCACTATCTAGTCTATTTTCTTCCCAAGAGCAGTCTCTATCAATGTAGTGATCCTTTCCCTCGGCATCTACTTCATGAATTGGATTACGGCGACAATAACTTAGACTAGATTGAGCACTATCTCTTTCCGATTCAGAGCTATTTACTTCTTGTTGAGACTTATTAATATTGTTGTTTACCTTTGCTCTATATTGATCACGCTCTGGTTTAAAATTATCACGTGATACATCTACTCTTGTTTTGATATCCTTTCCTTCTTTTGCTGTTTCTCCTTCAATTCGATCAGCAGAAAAATCAATTTTATACTTAAAATCATCTTCATCTCCCGGATCTGGATTAGGTGTTACTTCAGTACCACAGTTACCATCTATGGTGAAATCAACAGTTTTCTCGTTTGATTCCCTCTGAACAGCATCAAGGACTTTAATTTTCGCAGTATATCGACCACACATTTGTGGCTGCCACCTTAGTTCTTCTGACTTAAATTGTCCTGCATCACCTTCATTTGGTTTTTGATTATCTTTTTGTGGAATTGAACGCAGATAATTTTCTTGATGATACACGGTTTCGCCATCTTTTGTAATATCTAACATCCATTTAACTCGGTTCCGTTCTCCAGCAGCTTTTTGATAAGGGTTTACTGTTGATCCATTAGGATCTCGGTCATTGTATCCTTTATTTTTACTTACATATTCAAAACCGTTAAATGTAAATTTTACGGGTATATCTTTTTTCCCACTCGTAGCTTTAAAATCTTTTATTTGAGGTTTACTTGTACGCACATACCACAAGCTATACCTATTCACACCTTCTACACCACTAGCCCCTGCATATCCGCCAGAGAGATAGGCAATGTCTCGTATCCAATAAAACTTTCCTAGAGTTTTATTAGGGCCATCTAATATTTTAATATTATGTTTTTTCATGTTATTCAAAACAAAATCTGGCTCTCCCCAATATTTATCTTTAACAACAGTTTTTGTAACTCGTTCAACTTCTGTTACCATTCTATCCCCAACTATGACTGAACTGTTGACATACCCATCATTTGAAATTCGTACATACGGATCTGATAAGTCTTCATTTTGAACTAGATTTTCCCTTGGATTTTCCCAATTGAATGATCCATTGTAGATAGCTGGATAATGCAAATCAGCTTTATATGCAAAATCTACTGCTTTATAATCGCTTCCTGGTCTAAGTAAACTACCTTTTAATTGCAATTCATCAGATTTTAATAGCGAATTTTTACTACCATCGAAAAAAGGTATGTCATTATTCGATGCACTTGCAACTGACGGCAATGCTAACATTAAAGAGGTACAAGTTAAGAACAACCTATTTCGCATTCTCATAAAATTCTCCTCCTTAAACGCAAAAAAGGACAAACCTGTACCTTGGTAAGGTACGTAAGGTTTGTCCTTTACGTATTTATCGTTATATTAATCTTATAAAATTATACAATAATGCATTTCAACTGTAAACACTAAATGATTACTTAGGCTCTACTTCTACATACATCATGTGTTCTGCTGTAGAGTGACCTACACGAATTTTATATTTACCTTTTTCATAATTATTAATTGCTTGAGCATCTACTGTTTCCTGGATTTCTTTATCTAAAACTAAAGCTGAATTTAACATAGCAACCCATTTTTTAGCTAATTCAATAGTCGCCTCATTATTGTCTAGGAAAATAATTTTAAAATCATCTTCATTATTTGCATCAATGTAGACTTGAGCACCTATTGTACCTGCTGGTAAGTACATATTCTTATCAAGTATTCTAATAGTTCCATTTAAATCTGCATATTTAAGATTAGTGCCGTGTTTACTATTCACACTCTTAATAAGATTTTGCGCTTCTGTAGAAATAGATTTCTGAGCAATTGGATCGTTCATAGCAACTGGATTATAAGTAACATCTTCTGTAGTTAAACCTTTGTCTAAATTCGTTGGTAAATTAATTTCTGGTTTTGTCTCAGGTTTCGGGTCTGGTTTTGGATCTGGCTTCACTTCTGGTTTTTCCTCTGGTTTTGTTTCAGGTTTTGGGTCTGGTTTTACTTCTGGTTTTTCCTCTGGTTTTGTTTCAGGTTTTGGATCTGGCTTCACTTCTGGTTTTTCCTCTGGTTTTGTTTCAGGCTTTGGATCTGGCTTCACTTCTGGTTTTGTTTCAGGCTTTGGATCTGGCTTCACTTCTGGTTTTGTTTCAGGCTTTGGATCTGGCTTCACTTCTGGTTTTGTTTCAGGCTTTGGATCTGGCTTCACTTCTGGTTTTGTTTCAGGCTTTGGATCTGGCTTCACTTCTGGTTTTGTTTCTTTTTCAACTGCATTAATAGAGTTATATAAGAATTGACTATACGCTTCACGTGTTACAAACATTTTTGGAGAATACATATTATCTCCTGTACCAATTGTAACCCCATTTTCCTCTAATGCACTAATTGCACCGTAAGACCAAGAATTTTTATCAACATCTGCAAATTTTGTTGTTTTCGTTGCCTTAAATTTAAAAGCATTTGTAAGCACTTGTGCCATTTGTTCACGAGTTAAAATATCATCTGGACCATACTTTCCATCACCAAATCCATTTACAAGTCCTGCTTTAGCAAGTGCTAAGATTTCTTTTTCAAACAAATGTCCTTTAATATCAGTAAAAGGATTTTTGAAGCTAGCATCTGCATCTGCTGGTTTTACGTACATATAAATCATACGAGCAACTTGCCCACGAGTTACATTATCACCAAAGCCAAAGATATTATTTCCGTACCCTTGCACTACTTTACGATTTGTTAAATCATAAATTGCTTTTGTAGACCAGTGATTTGCTGGAACATCATTGAATTTTAATGAGTCTGTGTTATCAGCCTTAGCAGTAAATGCTCCTGCTCCTAGTAATGATGTACCCATAATTGTTAGTGCTGTTGCTGTTTTTAAAAATTTGTTAGCCATTGATTGTTCCTCCAAATATATTAATTTTTCATAGATTCTTTTATTGTACCTAATTTAAACATAAAATCCAGATAATTTAACATACAAATTAATTAATTAACATTTTTTATAACTTCTGTTCTATATAGGTATATTTTCCTGGCAAAAAACTATACTTTTCAGCATAGTCTTTTATAGTACAAATCTTAGAATTTTCATTATTTAAAATATACTTGTCCCAATCCCTCTTTACTCGCCCATATCGGAGCTTTTATGCCATCTACACCAATCAGCTTAAATATGAAGAAATGGTGTTCTGCTTTCACCTTAAAAGAAAGGGATTGATTATGATCGGTGCGTCCCTTTGTATACTCATACTTCCATCCATCCATCTTTTCTTCTTTCATTCTTTTCTCTATCCCAGGGACTAAATCCACCCTTTTTCCATTGTAATCATATTGAAATCCACCCTTATTTTCTGCGATTTCTACTATATCAGCAGCAAAGTTATGTGCTTTCACTAACTGTATTCCATACAAAACGCCTTCGGGTAAAAGGCTAATTAATAATAAAGAAAAGGTAAGGAATAGAGCCGTAGTTACTGTATTTTGCATTTTTAATGCACCTACTCTTTTTCTTTATTTTACGTTTCCACCTAATTGTTTTTCTTTTCCATTTGCATCATAAATAATAATACTTCTCGCTTTACTCTTTATCGTTTCTTTTTTTTCATCAAATTGCTTAAAATAACTAGCAGCTTCTGCATCACCTTCGACAGCAATCATTGCTGGTTTTTCCTGTACATCATGTACAGTGAAGTTACGTTTTGAAGCGGGATCTTTAAAATCCGCATTACCGTTATACGCCTTTTCAAACTCTTGTTTCGCTTTTTCTGCATCAATAGCTATTTCTTCTTCTGCACGCAGAGTACCTACTTTTACAGACTTAGCCACAGCTATCTCGCCTCCCCTTTCTAAAGACGATTTATTATCAGTATGTGTTGTATCTCCAATCACCATATCAGTTACAAAGAATAGACAACCTACAAATAACAGCAACATACTTGCTGCAACAATAAACTTTTGCATTCCTCTTCAGCCTCCTTAACTTTCAGACTTTCGAAATCGAAATCCACTTAAAATGGAACTTTTTTTGGAATTCAACAATTGATTTGGTAGCAATAACTCTGCTATTTCCTTCATTATTCCTTCTAACTCTTTATAATAGTTGCGACTTGATAGTAACGTACTACTATTCAATTGTGACTCCAACACATCTTCTATTTCATATGGTGGTAAAGCAGTTAATACCTTATCTCCAAAGCATTCTTCTACTATTTCATGCTTTAAAAGTACAGGAGAAAACTTATTCCCAATGATCCTCACTTTCTCTAAACCTAAGTAAGAAACGAGCTTTCTCTCTTTTTGTGTAAGAGGATGCGCTATCTTTAGCAATTGATGCAGATCTGGTTCCGCTACAAAGAATATGTAATCCGCCATTTCACATATCTCATGGTATAAATCTTTATCCCAATCGCTCCCTGCATCAATAATAGATATAGGTGCTTCTTGGTTGGCCAATAAAACCTTAATAAAATGGTCGAAGTCCTGCTCTGTTTCGTTTTGAAGCTCTTGGTCAACTATAGGATTCTTTACAATATAATTTATTCTTCCTTGCTTCCATTTTGGAATTAATAATATATCAGATTCCTTCTGTAGCATCTCTTTATATCGCTGCAACATAAATTCACTACGATAGTTTTCTGGCGCTTCTGTATATCCCTTTAATAACGGATACGTATAACCATCATCATATAGATTCTCTATATAATTCACATCAATCTGTAGTTCATTTAAGTAAGCGGCTAAAAGATGTGAAACAAAAGTGGCACCACTTCTCCTATTCATGTTGGCCACAACAATTGTTCTTCTTGGAATAGCAATACCAATTTGTTTCTCATATACTGGCTCAAAAGCCAATTTATACTGTTTTTTTATAATTGGCGCTTTTGGCGTTTCTTCCTGAATAGACTTACGCTTTTGTTTGTTTTTAAATAATTTTAAAGTAGAGTGTGATTCACTGTTGTTACCTTCCTCTAATTCACTTGATACTTTCTCTTCTTCCTCATCAAAAGGAACTTCAGGCAATTTCGTATGTTGCGGTGCTTGACTTGCTCCTACAATTTCCACCACATTTTTAATATCCGATTCCTGTAGCAGCTGCGGGATGACTTTATTATCAATATCAATTTTACGAGAGTTAAAAATGTCATAGATACCTAGATAAATCAGTTTCGCTAAAAATTCATCATTATTTTCACGCTCTGTAAATACTACAATGCGAATATCCCGCTGAAAGCGAATGTCTCTTAACTTCTGTAAAATAATTAATTCTCGCTTATCTTCGTGTCCCGCATCAATATTTAATCGTTTGTCATTAATACATAGAATATCAGGTTGCTCCGTATCTAGAATTTCATCTAAATACTTTATGTGCATGACATCACTATCAGCTACTTCAAATCCTGCACCAACAAAATCCTCACGTAAATATGCCGTATACACAGTATCACTAATAGCTAATACAATCTTTTTCATTATGAAAAACTCCTCTTTGATAGAAAATCACTTTAAAGTAATAGCATGTTTTCAAAAGGCACTTTTGTTGCGTTTTGTATTTTTGTTAATAGTTCGGTGAGAAGTGATTCTATTTCAAACCCCTCCAAATTACATGGCATATTATCAATAAGGTTATATTTGACTCTAACCTCTAAACGATCCTCTATTTCTTCTAACGGTATCGCACTAAATAAACTTTGTTCATATATAAATCCATCCCGAAGATTTTTTTGTATTTCTGTCTTGTCTTTGTAAACAATGGTTACTTGTGCTAATTCAATAAAAGGATTATCTAAAGTTAATTTTGTATTCCAGTTTAGACTCCAGATTTCACAGCGGCCGTCCGTATGCACAACATTAGCAGCTACAGATGGAGTAATTGTAAATAAACGATCTACTGGAACATTTGTAAAAGTAGTTGTTTTTCCTTCAACTACTTTCAGTCCTCTTTCCTCACGTTCATGCTCAAGCGAAATTTCCGCACCAAACAATGCAATTTCACAAAATACTTGCTCCATTATGGGTTTAATGCCTTCATACGTTCGAACAGCAAATACACTAAATTCTTGTGTTTCATCCGTTCGAACTAATTCATAAATGCTAAATTCCGCTGCATTTACAATCGCAAAAGGAATATCTTGTACAAAATTAGGATTTATAAATAGAGAATCCGGAATCACTGTCTCTGGATGTTTGAAAAACTCTAAGCCAAGCTGATATCCTTTTAGAAATGCATTCTTAGCAGCAGCTGGAAATAATGTTTCAAATCTTTTGAGATTGCTTTTAAATTGCTTCTCTTCGACCTCGTTATTAAATTCTCTATCTTGTAAAATGTTTACACGATCAGCAAGCAGTAAAAAATAGTAGTTAATAAGAGAATTAATTCTCTCCTCAAAAACTTGATTATCTTTACAATATTTACCAAATCTTCTTTTGCTTTCACTAATAATTTCATTCATTCTTTAATACTCTCCTTATCATTTTCTAGTTATTAAATAAAAAAAAGACACACCAATGGCAGGTATATGCCCTCGGTGTGTCCGTTTAGCAAGAATTAAATATCTCTCGATTCGTATATTAATTTTAATCAATAAAACTTATGTATAAGATTATCTCTATAATATCTAAATGTCAATACTACTTCGCAATTATTAATTAAAGTCACAAAAATAATGCTTCTAATTGATTAACCTTTTTCTTTTTTTGCATATGTCATTTAATCACCTAATTCAGGTAATACTATTGGTATATTTAAGTAAAGGATTTTTATACCAAAATTTCATTTTTTTATTTACAACTGAATTTCAAAAGTACAAAACAATCATTTAATATATTCCTCGCCTTAGGGAACTTAAGATATAAAACAATCTTTATAGTACTCATAGCATAACTAACAGTAAACGACTAAAACATATTAATGTTATGTAAACAATCAGGCGACATAAACGCGTTCAGTTAATATTAACATATCAACTGACATTGACATGAAATTTCATATTGAGAGATGAATACAAGTTAAACTAACCCATCCAGTTCATACCTAAGCTAATTTATTAATTACATTATTTCGCAAACAAATATTATAAAATAGCTTGTAAGTTCCTATTTTAGTTATTAGACAAAAAAGCACGCTAATGATGAATATACATCCACAACATATTTTTCTTGTAACAATTAAAATGACTTCTAGTTAGTATATACTTATATTTGAATGATGCACAAAATCGTTTCTTCTACTCAAATACTATAAAAACTACAATCTATAATTATAGATTGTAAAGATATTAGCTGCACTTTTTTTATCATAGAAAAGAACTCATACTTATAGTATGCCCAAATAAATAAGTCGTATACCTAAGTATTACAACTGCTATTTATAACTAAAACTCCCAATATGCTACACCGTTCTTTTTATAAACCTCCTTGATCAAGAAGGTTTCAAAGAAAGTCTATCTCCATTTAATTTTTAACACAATTTGAAGTACATAACCCAAATTTGTTAATGTCATATAAACAATTAACTAACACTAATACCCTTGAATGAAATTAACATATCAACCAACATTGATATGAAACGAAACAAAAATGTGTAGATGTTAATTTCATATTGATATTTTACATATTATATCAATCCGATGATACTCAGATATAAATTAACGTAAAACCAATTAGTAGATCTACATTTATTATCATTAGTTACTGGAATGTAATAACTAACAAACCAGCGCATGCTATATTTTATTACTAATTACTTTTATTAACTTTTTAATGGGTATCTAAGTCATACACACCCATTAGAATAACTAATATCTCTAAATGTAAATGGCAGTTTCTATTTCTGATCAACATGACATTAACAATTAGGATGATTTATCCTTCGTTTGGATGTTTTTTTGTTAATGTCGTATCAATCTCGTAGCAATACCTTATTTCATGTCAATGTTATCTTTATGGATATTCGAAGTATGCTTATCTAATTTTCGTTAACATATCAATCTCATTGTCTTATTTATGAACTTATTAATATATGCAAACATATACTAGAAATCGGATATCTACAAAATACATCACTTGGATTATTCTAGTATTCTAAGTCGAACCTTAGTATCTTAAAAACTTCCTCAAAATTATCTATAAAATCCTTCGTTTATGGTTCACATTTCATGTTAAAAGGTAATCTTTTTAGATCAACATGTATACAAAGGGTTGATCTATATCTATTATAGTTAACAAAACATTAACAATAGGTGTCCGTATGTTATTAGTAGGTGGTTGTAGTGTTAATTTCATGTCAATGTCATGTTTCATGTTAATGTCAACTCACGGACTCAATCTGTTCTTTAATGCTGATAAAGATCATTTTGTTGATACTGACTACATAAATTTCTATCACGACATGCAATATACAACTTAAATTGTACATTCTACGCTAAATTAATATACATAAGTAGATCCTAACTTGTATATAGCAAGTAAATAGGGAGTAGGACGAACCTCTTCGAAGTATTATGATTGTGCTCCTATATCCTTAAATACCGTTTTGTTTATTGAACAATACTAACTCTACATTAATATTATTTACTTTTTACTAGTTTTTATACGTAATAATTAGATTTTGGGCGTTACTTTGTGTATTTTCCGTTATATACCCGGATTATATCCTTATAACTTATTTACAAAATAGCTTTATTTCCTTATCATTAATATTAAGTAGCCTAATTTGTTAATCTCATAGCAACTATCAATAGCGCTACTACAATAATATATATATTCCCATTAACAAAACATTACCAATTTAAAATATATAATTGGTAATAAAGTTACTGATTCATCGAATTCTACACTAAACGTTAATGTTTTGTTAACAAGTATATGTTTACATGTTAATTCTATATTTCATGTAATTCACTGGATTGATAGGGGTTTTTACTAATATTATCGAAATACTAACTAACATGTTAATCTCAGCTCACATGTTAATTATAATTAGTTATTTATGAGTTGATTTTTGAGGAGGTAGTTACAATGATTGAGCAAAAAAATGAAAAACAAGACCATCAAATTAACGATGATGATATATTAGATGATAATGTTTTCGAAAAAGCATGGCGGATAACAGAATTCTCAAAACTAGTAGGACGTCATCATAATACAGTTTATAATTGGTTCAATATCCTAGAAGAAAAGGGACTTCATGAAACTTTAAGAACTCAAAATACAAATGAAAAACTCTATAATGCTTTAGATCTTGAAATTGCTCTATTTATAAAGCAGAAAAGGGATGAGAAATGGTCTCTAGATGCAATTATTGACCTTTTACCACACCAATTTGATTTAAGACCAGTTTCACCAGAACATCAAACAAATGAGGTATCCACTGAATTAAACCTTCAAGCTACTGCTGAAATTATTGAAAAAATGGTAACTAAACAGTTAGAAGAAAAAATAAAACATATTGAATCTCATTATGAAGAGAGGGTAGAAAGTATATTAAAGCAGTTACCACAACCAGAAGATGTAGAAACGCTAAAATTGCGTCAACGCCAAGATAGGCTTGATAATTTTATTATTGAGCATAGGGCACGTCAGGAATTAAGAAAACAAGCAGAGAGCTTATGGAATAATAAACCTGAGGAAGAGCGCACTAGAAAAGCAGGCTGGTTTAAAAAAGAGGAAGACTTGAGTAAAAAACAACTCTTCATAGAGCAATACATACAAGATAATATTATTGAGTATATAAAATCTCTTATGGATTCAGTGGAATAATAAAAAAGTCTGGAACTTAGTCCAGACTTTTTTATTATTTTGTAGTACCAAACATCTTATCTGGATCTAGAAAATCTGCTAGATCTTCATCTTCATTTGCTCCAGCATTATTATTTTCTTCGTCACTACCCATATCAATAAAATCTCCAAATGCAAAACCTAAATCCTCATCCTCATCTATACTTTCAATCGTACTAATTTGAGACTTTTTATACTGAATTTGGCTTTGTCTTTCTTTAAATTCATTAAATTCTTCAACTAAACCTTTAGATAATCTCGATGGTAATGCATCGGTTTTATAGAAGGTATATACAGTTCCTAAGAAATCATTCTTACTTACCAAATATCCATTAAAAACTGTACCATTTATAGGTAAATTATTTGAAACTTCTACCTTAGCGTCATCCATAAAGGAATCATTAATATTCTTTTGCTCATCTAGGATAGCAAGCATACCAAAATGATGTACTTTTGATGCTTCAACAGAACCATCATCGTTCTTCTTCATCAAATCAATCGGGGGATGGAAAGAGCTTCCTCTTAATGATTCTTGGAACATTTCTATAATTGCATGGCTATTTTCTATTTGATTCATATTACGTGAAACCTTATTAATTACTAAACAGCCCGTTTTCTCAAGTAAAATACGTTTAAAATCTTGAGAATCCAGTATTACGGATGTACCAGATCCATTAGCAGCGGTATTTAACTCATGAATAATTTCACTAATACGTTGATTTGCATAATCTCGTGAATTAGCAATACCTTTTTTCTCATTTTCATTCAATTCCTTAAATTCATCGTAAAAATGCTGGTTATCAGCAAACACAACAAATGCTACACCTTTTGATTTATCATTTGCTAATTTCCAAATTTCCTGTGAAAATTTATTTACTTGTCGTAATACATCAGGCCCATCTGCTCGGACGGGAAGAGTTACAACAATCCCCATTTTAATAAAGTCTTTGCGCTCAATAGCATTTTCAAAGGCTATTCTCGCAAACTTCGCTTGATTCGCCTTGATTTCAGACATTGGATATAGCTGCGCAACTTTTTGTAATTCTTGTCTGATTACTGGCTTGTTATGAAAAGCCGAAAATTCTTCAATAGCCTTAATGATTGTAGAAGTTCCAGTTCCTCCACCTAAACCTGCAAAAAATAAAACAAGTTCATCCGAAGGTCTTACTCGTTCAGTAATAAATTCTTTTAGCTTTTCTTTTGCTTCCTCATTTGAATCAAGGACTTTTACTGCACGCTCAGGATTCTTACCTAAACCACCTAATTTCAGTGAAACTTGATTACTTTTGGGTACATTTTTTAATTCAGCTAGATCTCCATCATTACTATTTAGTGCTAAGCAATTATATACTGCTGTACCATCTGTATGTGTATATTCCGCAAATTTATCTACCATTCTAGTACCAGCTTGACCAAAACCGACCATCGTCATTTTAACTGCCACTTCATTCTTCAAGAAGTTTTTTGCCATTATTTTATCTCTCCTTATTTATCTTTTTTCTTTTCCCTAACTCAATCAGTACTTGTTGCCCTCTATAAGTTGAGATCAAAAATTTATATGGGTGCATGGTTTTTTCATAGATTAAAGACATTGATGATAGTGTACTCACACTTATTTCAGCTGAACGTCTAGATATATTCGTACGTTCAACCTCTAAAGAATAGGATTTTCCCTTTTTTTTCTTTACTCTCCTATCAATAACTACATTTTCCACTATTTCATTAATAGATATGCCCCTCATGTACTTCGTCTCTTGAAATTGTTTATTTACTATGTTTCCTATGTATAGAAATACACTATAGAGTATCTCATCTTGTTCAAGTATATCAGCAAACATGTTTACTACTTCATCTGCAAACTTGATTGTTTGATATTTTTCACTTAAAACTTCGTTCAAGTCGTCCCCCCCTTAAAACACTGGTTAATTATTCCTAGAAACATAGTACATCATTACACGTCGTATATCAAGTCATTATAAATAAAACTTATATACAGGACTTGTATATAAGACTTATAAAATTAAAAATAGAATTAATATATATTTTATAAGGGTTTATGTATACGCCTTATATATAATGCGTATACATGTTATATCAATCTTAAATTTCATGTAATTGACATTTCAAAAAAGATTATTAAAAAAACCAAATCAAAATTCTAAAAAACAGATAAATAACCACTAATTTTTTTAGCATAAAAATTCCAGAAAAACTTATACACCTTATATATAAGCTTTACATATAAAATGTATAAAATAACGCTTTTATATCGTAGTTAAATCAAAAAACAAATTATCTAGTTTACATACAAGTTTTATATAAGACCCTTATATAAAACTTGTATGTAAACTGTATTTGTAAAGCTTATATAATTCAACTAAACTTTTTTTAATATTCCAACAATAAATATTATTCGAGTGTATTTATATTACTAGGGAGATTTCAAGACATTCTTATAGCAATTCACACTAAGTTTTTCTTTGTTACCTACCTGTTTTAACGGGATTTATCACTTATAAGACCGCTCATTGTTAATGTTATGTTAATGTACTGTTCTTCACTTAGTACTTGTTAGTTCACATTATTATATATGTTATAAGAAAAATTATCCTCTTTTCCTCATTTGAATTCAATTCCTTGTCAATTTCATTCATTCCTCAAAAGCCAGTAGAAGAGGTTGTTAATTTCATATGAACAGCATCAATATCCTTGATATTCAACATATTAAAAAGGGAGTACTAGGATAAATCAACTTTGACATTCTAAAAGTAGTAGGCTAACAATCACATCTCTATTATAAAAAAGAAACATTTGTTCAAACTAGATTATTAAAAGTGAAATCTCATCTTATTAACATCAAAGTGATACTTACATTATAATAAAATTTTTTGTAATGCAGGAGGAATGATGATAGCAATTACAACCTCACATAAAATTAACAACTGTTCAATTTTATTATTTCAGTTAAGATAACTCCTTGTTTAACGAAGAAAAAGTGAAGGTAATTCAATTGACTAAAACCAATATGTTAAGTATCTATAGACATATTGTTAACTTATTTATGATTTGGTATAAACAATTAATATTATTTGTCTAAGTGAATTTACGATTCTATACAAGAAAAAAACATAAAAGAAAAAGTTGGAATTTTACATTGAGCAAATAGTAGAAGTTGAAAAGAGCGTTTCATCACTAATAAAAAGTTGAATTTCGAATTAAGGATAGAAAAAATTATTCTTTATTATCAATAAACCTTTTTATAAATCTTGAATAATTTTAATCAATTAAAATAGTAGTTTGGCTATCTAATAAATGTTAGGACGTCATAACATTATTTTATAAATAGAATTTCATTATAACTATTGTTAGGTATCTAGTAGTAGCTCGTCCTAACAAAACAAGCGATTTAATAGAGCCTTATAAATCAATAATTTATAAGAGATTTATAAGAGTAGTTTTCATCTCAACTTCAACGTACAAAATGAAGTACCTCTAAAAATTAAAATGTCTTATTTATTTTTTCAGGTTTTACAACCACCACATCAATGTAATAGTATATTAAAAATAATAAGTATTTAATTTAGTTTAATTCAATATAAGAGGTGTATGCATTGTCCGAAAAAGTGTATAAATATAGAAGATCAGGTACCCAAAAACATTTTCACTTAAAAGAAGCTGACATATTTGTCTTTACAGTTTTATATTACAAAAGAGCACTTACAACAAGGCAAATCACGCAGTTATATAGTGCATTTGAGGGAAGAGAATGTTCTGAAGCTAGCATATTTACAAAGCTTGACCGGTACTCACAATATGGAGCTATGTTAACTAAAAGAATAGATAAAAGGGCTGACAGCATTACGAAACGCGCTTTATTTTCCTTAAAAGAAAAGACAATTGAATTCTTATTGGAAATAGGAAGAATTCCCAAAAAAAGTTCAAAAAGACGGTACTCAAGAACAACTTCTCTTCACACTATGTGTTCACGTGAAGTCATGATCCGTACTCTTTTAGCGACTACAAAGAAGACACAAACCAATGAAGTATTATATGAATTGGATATTCGTTCTTTTTACCAGAAAAAAAATATAAAAATTGAGGACAACCAATTGGCCTTGATTCCTGATGAACATATTTCATACCAAGATAAAAATATCCATATTGAGATGGACATGTGCAAAGAGACAAATTCTATCTTAGTTGAAAAAGTAGAGAAGTACATAGAATATGCAAAAAAAACAAATGAGGATGTAACGGTTATCTTTGTTATGTACGACAAATCAATGTTCCTTGCTGAAGATGCAGAACCGCCATACATACGTATGAAAAATCTATTATTTTCTATGCGGAAGCATCATGAATTATTAATGAATATACCAAATCTAAATGTACACATTTGCTCATTGAAAGATGCTGGGGATGTTATTTCAGATATCATTCTAGGAACAAATGATAATCAAAACTTGGAACAAGATATTCTTTTTCCTTTATCTCAACGTACAGTAGGAGATGTCAATTGGCGTTACACTTTTGTCGAAAAAATTCAAACGTTTAAAGAATCAATAGATGGTGGCCTTCGACGCACATACAAGAGAGATAAAGCTTCTATTCAAGATTTCTTTTTTATTTTTGGAAATGAAAATGATTACCGAATGATTGCAAGATTAGATGATGTCGTGTTTTCAAGAAGGGATGGAGATGAAGGCGTTCCGCTTGTAGTTATCTATCCTAAACGTGAAAATCCTAGAGATATTCTACTGATGGACACTTATGATAATGTACTACTTCTATCCATTCAAAATACAAATATAGCAACCGATGAACAGATCATGGTACATGCTGCAAATAACGTTAATCCGAAAAGACGTAAACTTGTAGAATTATATTAATCGTTTATTTTTTATATATTTTTATATAACTTTATTGATTTTTATTATTTAAGGTGATAGAATAACGTTTGAACTAAACACTCAAAACTACAATCAAATCAGAACATATGAAATTAAGGCAAGCGACACACGCTGTTTTTACAGTGGGTGTCGCTTGCCTTTTTTTGTATGGAGAAAGGTGGAAGTGGAAAATGACAATGAACTTACAATTTGCAACAACTACTGGGGGAGTGCTCTCAGCAAGAGAAGCATTTAAAACTCCAGAACTAGTCCTTAAACATATTACAGAAGGGGGAGCTAAATTTTGCGTTTCCCTACAAGATATCAAAATTCCAGGGAAACCTAATTATTATTGGTACGATGTAATAATTGAAACTGCGGCGAATAACAAACTAGAGATAAATATTGCAGTACTTTCTCAAGAAGAATATAACCAATTGTGTGAAGGAGATAGTATTGACTTATATTTAAAACAAACTGAAGATGCAGCGAAGTTCTTTCTAAAAAAATCAAAGGAACAATTCAAGCCAGAACTTCATAATCGTTTTACATTACACCATAAAGCTCAACTATGTCTTTAAAAAGTAGGTGAACCCTTATGGAGGCATCTAAGCAAAGATTACCATTATACACTACAATCGCCTTAATTAGCGGATTTATCCTTTCATTTGGATTTGGTGTAGCAAACTACATCCAGTTACTCTACTATGCATTTGAACCACCGTCTTATCCTATAGAAATTACATATGTACCACTATTTTTAATGTTCTTCTCTTTGCTATTAGGAGAATTTAGTTTTAGGTTCTACAGCCGTATCCCAGCTTTACAATTTCAAAATGGCAAGTTATTAATTTTAATTGCTTCTCATATTGCAGTAGATATTCAGTTTTTATGGTTTGCAACTACTCCTATCCATGCGAAAGTTATTCCTTATCTTATGAATAAAGCAAAACATGTTAATTTTGGTGAATATCAAGCAATAGGGGATGTATTAACAGGAAATTTCCATACACTCACCATGATATTTGTATTCTTACCGACCGTATTTATGATTTTGTTTACTCTTTGGTATAGTGGCCATATTATCCGTTACAGAGAAGAAATCTTAAAGTGGGTACAAAAATACGAATATAAAAATCATAAGTTGCAAAAGTGGTTTAATAGCCAAGAGGAACAAATATATCCTGATGTTGATATAGGTCCTCATATTAAGCACAAAGAAATGATTCGAATCAAGGGGAAAGATAGAACCCTAAATGGAATTATTATTGGTCCTATTGGTTCTGGTAAGACATCTAGTTTAATTATTCCAATGATTAATCAAGATTTACACTGGATGGTACGTTTTATAAATAAGTTTGAAAATACGTATAAAAAGAATAATTATGATACAGAAGAAGTAAAAGGAACATTTTTAAATGGGATAACTGTTATTGAACCGAGTAATGATTTATGTCAAAAGGTATTTAAGTTAGTACAAGCACACAAGATTCCTGAAAGTTCAATTTATTATATTGATCCCACAAACCCTGATACCAAAAACATTAATATTTTACGTGGACCAGTTGATAAAGTAGCCGAGGTTTTTGCAATGGTTATCCAGGGTCTGTCGGAATCTAATAATGCATTCTTTGAACAAGCACAACGGAACCACCTTAAGCAACATATTTATTTATTAAAACTACATAACCCACAAAAAGATGTGACCTTTGATGACTTAATAGATATGTACGACGATGTAGAACGTGTACACCGTATGCACAAACTATTAAAAGTACAGGTAGAAAAATTATATGATTTTGTTCAAAGTGGTGTTGCTTCACGTGATCAAAAAAACGAATATAAGATTATAAAAGGTATCGATGAATGGTTCGATAATACCATTCGTGAAAAAACGGGTTTCCAAGGGGAACCGGCCGTTTATAAATCTGGAAAATATCGTGGAAAACCAATGCATTATGACCGGGAAGAAGAATATGTAAAAGGTTTGCGTAACATCTTAAAAGATTTAGCCTCAAATGTTTTAATACGACGTGTTTTATTTGGAAAATCAGATTTTGATTTTGATGTTCACCTAGAGCAAGGTGGTATTTTACTAGTAAATACAGCCAAAGGAGAACTTGCAGATCTTTCTAATGTACTAGGAAAATTCGTATTACTAAGTATGCAAAATGCTGTATTCCGAAGAGAACCAAATATTTCACCATACCATCATATTATTGTGGATGAATTCCCTGATTATGTTGTGCGCCCGTTCAAAGAGTTCCCTGCACAATCTCGTAAATATAAAGTCATTCTGACAATTGCAAGTCAAACACTATCTCAATTAGCTTTGGATTTCACAGAGCAGTATATGTTTACTTTACTAGGTTCGTTCCGTAACAAGATGATATTTGGTGATGTAACACCATATGATGCGAAAATTTTCTCTGACATGTTTGGTGAAACAGAGGAATTTAAAGAATCCGAATCCGAACAAGGGATTTCTCCTATGCAAGAGAATCCCGTTAGTCGCTTAGGTTCGACATATCAAAAATTAAAAGAAGTCGTTATGTCACCAGGAGATATTATGGCACAAGGTGCCTTCATTTGTGCTGCGCGTATTGTACAAGACAATCATGTGCAACCTGTACAACAAATTACTAGTAACTTTGTACCCAAAGAGGAATTTGCTCAAGCAATCATTCAAGTAGAGATCAAGTCTGGACAATATTGGGAAACTGAACGTCTTCGACTCATTGAAGAATCTATCGCAAAATCAAATCCTATGAAACATGTAGATGCAAATAATAAAAAACAGATAGAATCATTTCCACCTATGCATGGTGATAAAATAGAACAAAATAATTCCATAGAAACAAACACTGTAGAAAATGTAACTTTTCCTAATTATTTTAAGGGTGTCAGTCAACAGGGAAATGTTATTGA
This sequence comes from Bacillus sp. ISO11, assembly GCF_003458115.1. Taxonomy (NCBI): domain Bacteria; kingdom Bacillati; phylum Bacillota; class Bacilli; order Caryophanales; family Bacillaceae; genus Bacillus; species Bacillus sp. ISO11. The sequence goes on from NZ_QXCO01000020.1 coordinate 43,452, forward strand.
AGAAACTGAAAATAAGTTGTATGAAGAAATTAAGGCATTCGTTATTGAATCACAACAAATCTCACCATCTCTTTTGCAAAGAAAATTCAGAATCAGCCATATAAAGGCTGTAAAATTTATTGAGAAGTTAGAACAAAATCACATTGTGAGCACTTACACCGGGAATAGCCCTCGTAAAGTTTTAATTTCAAACAATAATAATACGTTGATATTATCAAAGGATTCTCAAATCAATACTACTCCTTCATCTAATACAGATTTAGATAATACGACTTCACGAGAAAATAGCATTCCAAACGAAAAATCAGAAGCAAAGCAAGAGGAAACAGGCTTCTTTAAAGACATCCTATATGATGATGTAGTAGCCTTTGTTAAGGCATCAGGGAATTCTTCTATACATGCACTACAGAACGCATTTAAAATTGATTATACACGTGCTTCAAGATTACAAGATGCCCTACAACGGAATGGCGAGCTGCCGAATATAACAAAAGAGACACATAGGGAAATAGTAGGTCCTAAAAAAAATATGGAGCTAGCAGAACGGAAGAAAGAGGTATCTAATACTATGCTGGAACCAAAAAGGGATATAGATTACCCAATTCATTTAGGAATTCCTGTAGAAACTGATCCATTGCAAAAAAAGCTTCTAACAGAGGGACTTATAACCACAGTATTAGAGGAAACAAAAACAGATATGAAAACTAATTTGAAACCAGCTACAAAAACAGTTAATCCCACTAAAGAAAATAAACTTGATGAAGAGGTTGCAAAAGTTTACGAATCTATTAGCATTACTGTTCATCAAAACTTAGAAAAGAATATGGTAGAGAACACTAGAAATAATGAAGAGCAGCATGAAGATAAACATATCGACTATAAAGAACGCAAAAAAAACTTAAAAGCCAAACAAAAGAATACGTATAACAATACAAATTCACTACTTAATAAAAACCAGCAACAAAATAAAAATACATCTAATGTAATGAGTAAGGAATTAGATGATTTTTTTGATTAATACCTATAGAAACCTAAAATAACTTTTTATTCAAGATTATATTTTTAGGGAAAATCTAACTTAAATTAGGAGGAAAGGTTAGATATAGTATTTTAACTTTTCCCTTTTCAAAAAATAATACTTGCACAAATTACATAAAAACGTTATATTTTAATTAATAATTATACAAATAAAACATGACTTACGTGAAGGACACACCTTACGTACCATTCCAACGGTACAGGTGTGTCCTTTTTTACGTTCTAGGAGGAAAATATAATGGTTGAAGATAAGGTAAATACTCATATTACAAAAGAACTAGGGATGGCATTTGAACCGGATAACACGCTAGAGGACATCTTTATAGAATCAACTTTCAATCAATTTGAAAGAATACGTGAACATGAATTAGAAGAATTAGCTCGTATGAAACGTGAACGTACTGTAGGGAAAGGCTTAATTACCATAGTATCTGAAAAATTATTCCCAACTAAAAACGGGACATCTGAGCGGATACAAGTGCTCACAATGCAAATTGGTACTCATACGACAGCATATTGTCCACTTACAGAGGCAGGTATAAATATTCCTAAAAATCCTCAATGGCTGATAGGTAAAACAAAACCCGTTATTATTGAGCATTTCCAAAGAACTGAGGAAGGGAACTTTGCTGTTGTATCTATCACTGCAGGAGAACTTGCACTGCAAAGAAAATTATATGAAGAAATAGTAGAGCAAGAGGGGAATAAAGTATACACAGGAACAGTTTCTGGACATATTCCATCTGCACAAACTATTCTGGTTGAAGTTCATGGTGTAACAGTAGGAGTAAGATACTCGCAATGGTCTCATTCATTCGTTCGTTCGGCGGATATTATTATTGGCGATGTTGTAGAGCTTATCATCGATAAAGTAGTGGAAAAGGATGGGCGCTATGAGTTTAGAGGAAATAAAAAGAAACTTGAAACGGATCCAATGGAAAAACTATTAGAATTAAACAAACGACGTGACCGCTTTGTAGGTAAAATTGTAGGTGTAGATGCTATTGCTGGGATTTTCGTAGAAGTTGCACCAGGTATTCAGTTTAAAGGGCTAAAGGGTCGTAATCTGGCAAATCCAACTGTGGATGACGCAGTAAACCAAACAATTGTTACATGTGAGCTGCTTAATATTGATGCTAAAAATAGAAGAGGAACTGTACGTATCCTAAATTATCCGCAAGGCCAAAGTAAAAAATCTAATTCGTCAATTTACCAATTTTAATGGATGATTATGCGTACAATAGAGAAACAAATGTCTACTTATATTCCTTCTATTCCTCATTTATCAAGTGAGGATATACAAGGACTTCAAATATATCGGATACATGATTTGGATAAAACCTATATATTCCACTCTTATGACGAATTAGTTAAGTTTAAGCAGCTTTTAACAGAGGAACAATATGCTATACTCAATTTTATTGGTGTTCATACATCCGTTCGGTTTAATCATTTATTATATCTATTCAAGAATAAATTTTCGCGGAAGAAAATTAACAATGCACTTCAAGGATTACTTTACTATCAATTTATCGAAAAATGGCAAGTAGAAATTTTTGATATGGAAATCTTTGAAGAAACATATACCTTATCCAATAATGGATTTAAACTACTAAAATACTGGCAAGGAAATATGTTCTTCTTTGCCCCAGAGCGTCTTGACAATCATGGTAAATATGTTCACCTGCGTTATTGGCATGACATAGACCTACTTTGTCATTTACGCTACGCTCCTTCATTTTTAGGTCATATTATGCATCCATCTATTAGTAAAGGGGTTTTTACCCCTTCTTTAAGTTTTATAATAAATGGAGGAAAAGAACGTAAATTTAACTTTGTTGTATACTCCACCTTATTATCTGATCAAAAGGATCGATTAAAACGAATAATTGCTAGATGGAAGACTTTTGTAGAGTCAGGAAAAGATGTTATTATGCAGGACTTAGGGAATAACCCTACAATCTTAGTTATTTATGTTTCTACTAAAAAACAAGCAAAGCAAATTAATAATGAACTATTACTTGATTTAATTCCTGGTAAAGTATTGTTATGCATAGGGGAATCTTTACATTTTCAAGGATTACAACACGCTTTTTATCAACCTCTTGCAGAAGGGGAGATTAAACAATTAGATACAAAGCTATTTATAGAAAACTAAGCCACCTTACAAGCTTTCGCTTCAAGGGTGGCTTGTTTATTTTATAATTAGCTTGGAATATTCAAAAAAACTTAACAAAATTAATAATCCTGTATCTACCTCTATACAAAGCAAGGATTTTGCGAAATAATATTCTTTGATACCTGTTAATAAAATAACATTATATACAAATATAGTTATTTCATTGGAGGAATATACAAGAAAGGAGTACTATATTGCTACGTATACAAAGAGGGTACATGTACGATCCTGATAATAATGAGGTAATAGTAAATGAAATTTTCTATGATGGTACATCAGAAAAAAAGTTAGGCAGTAAAATGGGGATATTTGATCCAGTTAAAGTACCTATTGCTATTTTTGAAAAGGTCCAGGAAAACGAAAGTATGACCTATATGGAAAATGTTGAAGTAGAAGAAAAAAATATTAAGGAAATACTTTGTTATTTAGTTCAAAATCAAAAGCCCGAAAAACTATATTTTGAAATACAGTACATGAAGTAACACCAGGGCCTGAATATAAGAGGGGATTTATAGCAGGCGATTTAGGGGCATTATTATACAATACATGTGGGATCTGCATATAAACTTCCTTCTTATCCCTGTTCTATTGAAAACAATTGAATATAATATAAAAATGGTTTAATATAAATCTATATTTATTGTTTAATTGATTCCGTCTATTCCCACACCCTATGTGTTGTGGTTGAGTTTTAGAAACAAGTTGTATTCTTGTTTCAATTATGAAAGGGCTTCTTTGAGCCGATTAGTGTATATATAGCTTATTTTGCTATGCACATTTTAATCGACTTGAAGAAGTCCTTTTTGTGTTGTCTTCGAGTTAGGAATCACTTATACATAAACCTTCAGGACTAAAAGTATGCTAAATGAGAAAACACAAATTTTGTGCTTTTTGTTTAATTTAGAGGAGAGATTATATGAATTTTTACAGAGTATAGCATAAAAAATATGGATAAAACGCACATATTTCGTGCTTTTTATTTAGAAGAGAGGATATTTATGATGAAATATGAACATGCAATTACTTTGGATATGCCAACATTATCAATAGGGGGTATCATTTAAACCTTTCAAAAGAAAAAAATTAATAAATACGTTAAAAGTTATGAACTTACTATCTATAAAATAAAACCTTTATCGCCTCTTTATATTGTTGAAAACTTCAAAATTTGACGATGAAGTAAGATAATAACTATTAATTCATAATGGCATTTGGAAGGGAAGAACAAGGAAATTTAAATATGTAAAGTACTTGTTGCAATGCTAAAAGCACAAGGAATTAGAATATGAAACTTGAGAGGAGTTATATAATATGATTACAGTTAATCGAGGATACATGTATAATCCAGATGATAATGAAGTCTTAATTACCGAAATTTATTATGAAGCTGCTACAGATACTAAACTAGGAAGTAAAATGAATAACTTATCTTACTCAGCCATTCCTAATGAGATTAAAGAAAAAATAGAAGCAACTGCTTCATTATCCTATGCGGAAAGCATTGAGATGTCTCAGCCATTAGCTGTCCTATATCAAAATGAAATTAACATATATGGAAAACCAGAAAAATTATACTTTGAGTATACAAACATTTAAAAAGAAAAAAAGACATTGAACAGTTTGTTTCAATGTCTTTTTTCTTTTTAAACTATAGAGGAACAAATGGTTAAGGCTTTGTTTGGCATCCTATAGTGTTTTAGGTGTGTTATACTTATATTTGTAAATTATAATATTCCGTAGAACGTTAGGTTTGTTTGCTACTATTCGATATATATAACTGGAGGGAAAATTATGGTTTTTTTTAAAAAGGCAGTATGTGGTGTTTGTGATATAAAGGTTGGTTTAAATCGTTATAAAATACTAAAATCTGATGCATGGCTATGCCCAGATTGCTTTCATAAAGCAGGTGGCTTGGGTGTTGTAAGTGTAAGTACGGACACTATCGAAGAATTGAAAGCTACAATCGATGCAAAGGTAGCAAAACTTGCTGAGGATCCATTGTCATGCGCTGAAGGAATGTATCAATTCTGTATAGATAATACATTCGGTTCTGGCTTTAATGAAAAGTGGGGTGTAAAACACTTCAAGGTATTAGAAGATAACTTGATGAATGGCGAAAAAATTCATATGACTTATATCGGAATGCACGATTATCAATCTACAACAAAGCATGATGGTTATTATGCCTACGCCATAAGTAATAAACGCATTATGTTCGGACAAAAAACAATGACTGGTGAAAAATTCAAAGCAGTAGATCATGAAAAGATAAATGATATATCTTTTGAAATAGGGATGTGGTTAGGCTTTCTAACAATTGATACTCCGCAAGAAAAGATCAAAGTTGCGTTAGATAAAGATTCAGCAAAATCCATTAATAATCATATCCATCAAGTTCTAGATGCTTTAAAAAGCAAACCTACTGAAGCTCAACCACAAGCAGTATCTGCTCCAATATCAACAGCAGACGAATTAAAGAAATTCAAAGAGCTGTGTGATATGGGTGTTATTACAGAAGATGAGTTTAACGCCAAAAAGAAGCAGTTACTTGGTATATAAATACAAGATAAAAAAGGCAAGTATATTAGAGGGAAAAAGACATTAAACGTATTTGTTCAATGTCTTTTTTATTACACTGCAGAGAAGCATGTATAATAAATATTGTAAATGAAATAGAAACTGCACCCTATACGAATTATTGACTAACCTAGAGTTTCTTTTTAGATGACAGTTTATTAAATTTTTAGCGATAAAAGCCAATAATTTAAAATTGAGACATCCTATTTTTTATAATCTGACTAATAATTTTTGTTACCTAGGACAAGGATACCAAGGTGCTGAGGAGGTACTAAGAAAAGTACGAATTTTCCCAAAGTCATCATAAATATTGCGTGGAATAGTCCACGTGTGCGTGACAGTATAGTTCTTTAACCTACAATCAGGTGATACAATATCCCGCCATTCAGTAAGGAACCCTCCATCTTTGGTTAAATAAAGAATCTTAAAAACCGGATTCCACACTACTTCCCCCAAGAGGGTCCTGTTGTTATTTAGGATGTATGAAAAACTAACTTGACTACTCTTATCAGAATTTAGCATAACTGTACCAGTAACGTTAGATATAGACATAAAAACATCGCTTTTATCTCCAGTACTACTGTTGAATACAATCCAGCCTGGGGCAAAGTATATTTTAGTTAAGCGGATATTATCCAATTCAGCAATTTTTAAGACTGTGTCTTTTGGTTCAAATCCCATAAAATATCCCCTCTCATCCAAAAATATATTCATTGTATGAATGTATTTTTGTCCTAGTAAATTGGATTTAACTATTTTTAAAAATTAGGCAGTATTACTACTTTACTTAAATCTAAAATACATAAGTTGTCATGAACGAATTATTATTTTGAAGGAGATGAAATATTAATGCATATAGTTCCGTGTTGTCATCTACAGGTATATACATCATTTACACCAAATCCTATGCAGTATATTCCATATGGGTCATGGAATACTTTTGTACAGCTCAACCCGCAACCACTACTTCCTGGTACTTTTGTAGAACTCAATCCACAGCCACTACCTCCAAGATATCATTATTAAAAACAAAGGCTTTCTAAAAAACTTAAATTGCGGAGTACATCTAAAGACCACTGGAAAGGTAATCTTTAGATGTATTTACATACAGAACATTGCTTCATATACAACTACAGAGGAACAAAGCATTCTATTACAAGTAACCCCTAATTTAACTTTCACTTACCTTTGGACTTTCGTCCTTCATAAAGTTAAGGAATAAGGTATCTGTGATGATGGGTTCTAACAAGACTTCAAGAAGGTTTACAAATGTTATTAAGCATTGAAGGACGTTGAGAAATAAGGGCACAATATGAAAATAAATATGTAATAGTAAGGAGAAGAGAAGCGCATATATAATATACTTAAACGTCAATATAATTCTATTTTCCAAGGGGTGATTTGAATTAACGAGGAAGTACAAAGAGAGCTAAACCTATTAGTACAAAAAATTTGTGAGACCGTGTCTTCTATCCAAAAAATTATCCTTTTTGGCTCTCATGCTTATGGTACACCAAATAAAGATAGTGATTTTGATCTTTGTATTATTGTGGATGGTGTAGGAACAAGAAAAAGAGAAGTGATTAATCTTATCAATTGGGGTATTTACGATGTGATGGAAACACCAGTTGATATTTTAGTATATGGACCTGAAGAGTTTCAAGAACGTGCTAACCGTAATGTAACCATGGAATACAAAATTGCACTAGGGGGGCAAGTTTTATATGAAAAATACTGAGGATCTAGAAGAGTTGCTATTCATTGCAAAATCTATTTTAGATTCTGCTAGGTACTTAACTCACATGAAACCTTTCCCTGCCTCAGTTATTTGTTACCATAGTCAACAATGTGTTGGGAAACCTCTAAAAGGATTTCTTACACTAAACATTAGAACAGCCCCTAAAACTCATAACCTTTTAATGCTGCACAAATCTTGTCTTAAATTAGATGAGGAGTTCTCATTGATTTTAGAACAATACGTGCAGCTGAATGGTTATGTTACAAACATTTGTTATCCGTATTTTGAAGCACTTACTGTCCAAGATGGATTAATGGCTCAACATGCTCAAAAAGTAATGAGTTTCTATAATGAAAAATTAAACAAGCTAAATATACATGAAATTGTGATTGATTAAAAATAGAGGATATGCATAAGAGAGGGTTCCTATAGCAAGGGACTCTCTTTTTCTATGTAAAAAAGAAGGGGCAAGTTATATAATGATGAATACTTATAGAGAAATTAAAGAGGAAATGAAAAAAGTCAATTTATCTCGAGATTGTTGTTTTGTAGGTTAAAGTGTGGAAAAGATAGTCCGTTGTCACTATTATGTAATACAATTGCTGAGATTCTGCTAGAGAACCGTACAAAACCTATTGATATCTTGGCTTCCTAGGTTGGAGTAGAAACACTTCTATGATTGCTGATATCTCACTGACATTACAAAATATCTAGGCTAATACAGATATATAAGCAGCTAATCGCTTGTTTATACACTTCTAAACCTCTCGTGATAACAGTAATTAAGAGCCTTGCCTAATAAGACAAACAATGAATGTATTTCGCATTTGCTGCGCCAAGATACGTCTATTCAACCCTTCACGTTTTAATTCAAGTCGAATCATCTTTTGTATTGCAACCTCAGACAAAGCCTTTGGCGCATCTTTTTCGTAAACTCAACGATATGTTCCCTGATTAAAATTAAATGCTATAAACAAAGGATTATCTGTATACCGTCTAAGCCTTACATGTTCAGGAATAGTTATATAGTATTTGTAAAGATGCTTTGTATCTTCCTTGGTTAAGGAAACAGACCTAGTTACACCATTTTCTCCTGGAACAATTAAAGAGCAAGCTGTATATGGCTCATATTAGGCGATACAAGCTCTTGTAAGGACAACCCATAGTTTACTACTAAATCTATTATAAAAGCGTTTCTATCCATAATAAGAGGGCGGTATTTAACTTGTCTTTCTGTTAATCCTTTTGTTGAAAGTATAGTTTGTTTTAATAGTTTTTTTCTGCTTCGATTATAAAATCCTTATCACTTAGTGATTGATCAGGAATTAAGGAGAGGTGAAAACTATATACTGAAGTTTAAACATGTTCAGTTTATTTAAGAACCGCCATATTCTGTGTCTTGTTTTCTAGCTCATAGAAATACTCCTAATAATTTTCTTTAGATAGTTCACTCCATGATTTGATATGTAGGAGTTTCTCAATTACTCTTAGTCACTTATAAAAACCTTTAATATCGTAATTATAACGTTCAACCCTAGATTGTTTACGTCCATTTTCTGCTAAATAAGCAGAAAATGCTTCTAATGCTACTTCTAAACTAATACCCTTGATCATTATAATCACCTAAATTCTTATTATATATTATAACAAAAAATAAGTGAAAGACCTGCTACCGCCCTTTGCTGCGCTCGGTTGCTGGCATATAAAAAAGGAAAACGGACAAACAACCCTTTTCCTTTTTTATATGTTGTTTTTTATTTTCAATGACAAAAAGACAAATCTAGTCCTAATAAGGCTTCATAGATTTGTCCTTTTACATGGGAGTAATGATATGTTTAATTACCATTATTATAACGGTTTTTACAAATATTTTCAATTAGGTCTGACATCTTATTAATAATCATATTAGTAATTGTAAAATCTATTATAAATATATATCTTATATATTAAAAAGAAGTAAAGATAAAACTTTTATAGGCTATCAAAAATAGAGAAAAGACCTACTCTCACAAGGGAAAATTAGATATTAGAACGTAAAAAATCATAAATAGTAGAAAATGTATCCGTAGATTCAATAATTATTAGACTTTCAATTCTACAAAAAAGCAGAAAGAAAATTATATGTTTCTACATAAAACCGGAAAGAGATTGATACAAATCACATTATATTTATTCAACCTTTAAAATAGGACATGTTTTCTTTATTTTGGTAAATAAGCAGTGTGTAGCGTCCAATTATCCATATTTTGTTCAGATAATGTAGCTATTTGTTAACATTACACAGTATTTACACATAACTCACATTATTATTGATGATTTTCATTAGATAAATTCAATAACACTAGTATCCCCAACAATATTGGTAAAATAATATTCACATTTGATCATATTTGTCCTCATATTCACTTTTTTTATTAATATTCTTCTGATTTTTTGTAGATATAAAATTGGATATTTTACTACACGTAAAGAATATTTAATGTGTAGTGTGGAAATTTTATTATAGGTAGAAGAGGATTGGTATAGAAATGCATAAAAAAAGACTCCATTTTACATGGGGTCCTTCTGATTTTGTATTTATAAATAGAGTAGTAGAAAAGGGGGGAATAAACCAAACACGAATAGCCCTCCACTTTCGATTTTTTCAAAAATAGAGAGCTTGTTATTATCATTTCATTTCCATTGCGGTTAGCACCTGATCTGGAGCTGTTATTGTTACACCGGCACGTACTAAACGTTCGAAGGTACGCATAAACTCTAGTAAATTAAACTGCTTTGGTAGCTCAATCACACGAAGTTTTTCTTGTGGCAGCTTATCAATTGCCTCGATAAACCATTCGCGCACATCACTTGGAATTGTGCGTTCTTTATGGCCACGAACTTTTAGTTTTTCACGCATTTCAATTTCTAAAGCGATATATGCATGGAGATTCACTCCCTGATCATATGCATATTTTCTAAATAACGTTTCTTCCTGGTATTTTAGATAATTACGGTGATAAGACTCTTCTGTTACTGGTACTGCAAACTTCTGCTTCAGTAGTGCATGTACATTTCTAAACATCTTCTTAATGTTATGAAGAGAGTACATAGAATAATGTAGACCAAAATTAAAGACAGCGTGCTCACGGTCACTATTTCTCTCTTTTGGTATGTGCTGCGCAATAAGAGGGTAGAGACCTTCTTTCGCTGCTGTATCAAGAATTTGATATTGAGATGTCTGATGCAATAATTTTTTCAATGTATATACAATTTTCGTTGGATATCCTTCTTTTCGATCAACCATATCACGAAGCCCACGAATGACACTGCGAATTTGACGATGACAAGTATGCTTTAAGACATGAATGAACTTATTCATGTCTGCAGACAGTTCACCGATATTCATTTCTTGTAGAAGTGATTCAATGAATTTCGCTTTACGAGCATAGGTAGCTCTTGGTGTAAACGGATCCCTGTATTGTTCTTCTCCAGATTCTTTCGTACATAAAAAGTCTGAATGAATAGACAGATATAATGTCGTATATCGTTTTGTATGCTTTACACCTTTTTGCATTTTGCAAATTTTGAATAGGGGACTACCCGAACATGGTAATGTAATTGTTAATTCATCGATAACCGCACGGATTTGATGCGGATATTTTTTATGTAAGAAACGATACATCCCGCCGAAGTGGGTTTTATTGCCTCTTTCGTCATGCTTATCTAATGAACGCTTTAACGTTGTTTCTGTATGTTGTTGCATTGCGATATCTAAGAATAGCTTCTTAGCCGCTACAGATAGCTTAAAGAAAGCTTTTGTAAATACAACAGGACTAATATATACGTACGGATTTGCTTTTTCTGTTTCCTCATTCAGAAAATGAGTGAGTTTAATTGTGTAACGACCATCAATTTCATTTTCAATGGAGATAATGTTATGTAAGCTTAACTTTTTCAAAGCGATATAGAATTGAGAGTGTTGGATATAAGCAAATTCTTCTTTATATTGTTTGTAATCTTCCCACATCATATGTATGGTTACATTGGGAATGACACCACTAGTAAAGCATTTCTTGTGTATATATAAGAACACTTCGAGATCAGCATTCGTAATGCCGTATAATTTATGCTTTCTTCCCGTTTTTTCTGCAAGTGCAGACATTGCGCGACGTGAAAAAGATGGTTTGGCTCTTTCGACAAATCCATCCACATCAGCAATACGATCTTCGTATGTCATGTGCTGTAGAATATCTTCTAAATAAGTATCTTTATAACTGTAGTACTTCTTCTCAAATGCTTCCACAAGCTTTTGCCAAGATTTGAGTGTTACTAAAACTGCGTTTGTTGTTTGCCCATTTAAGCTCCGTTGATTACGTATCACAAATGATTTCCCCATCTTTTTCACCTCCGTTCTACAAATTCAGAAATATATGTCAAAATACTATAAAATATACCAATTATGATTATAGCAAATCGAATTTTGTAAAAATGTGCCCTTTAAGAGAGAATTTCAAAAAAGGCAACACCTTATGGGCCTTAGAGCGACAAGGGATAGAGAAAATTGTTATTTTTATTTTTGGTACGCGACTTGGGAAGGAATGTTGCTCTTTTCTTGTATGATGCTATTTAATGAGAAAAGGAGAAATCCTTTAATATCAATACTTTATTGATATTTCAATTGATTTTTGGTACGCAACTTGGGAAAGGTGTTGCTCCTTTTTCAGGAAAATGGGTACGCGACTTGGGAAAGAATTTTTGTGTAATATATAAATTGCTTGTGATTTAACATCTTAGATCACCTGATATAACAGCATTTATGGCTGATTTCACTAATAAGATAGGTACGCGACTTGGGAAAAACGTTGCTTATTTAGAAAAAAAGTACGCAAGATGGGAAGAATGTTGCTTCTTTTTCACCTGAAATTAAATAATTTAAATGTTTAGTGTTGCTTATTCTAGTGGAATAGTACGTAAGTTGAGAATGATGTTGCTTGTTTTGGACTAAGGGTACGCAAGATGGGAAAGATGTTGCATGTTTTACTTCCATTTAGTGAAAAGGGTTTACAAACTAATAAAAACTAAGTGTATTGTTGCTATTACAAATACGAAAGTTAATTCTTGAATATTAGTTTCCATTTATTTAATATTTTTTTATTTTGGAGTCTACCAATGTTTATCCTTATGAACTTAATATTTTATAAAGACATTATCAAATATATTTAAAATAAAGATTGGGTTAGCATCCTTTCAGATATTTCAATGTCCTTATTGATAGTAATACTAGGAACGGTACTATATACAATTCTATTTTTAGTAATTTCAAAACCCAAAAATCAATAAAGATTTACTTTCAATTATCACTCGAGGAAAGGAAAAAGACAGCAATAAATCAGCTGTCTTTTCTTTCTTGACACCTATAACATTCTATTTTTTAGGCATCCACGTATGTCCACAATTTATGCAACCATTGACAATGTTCTTTCTATCAATAAATCCACTGAATATTGTTACAGGAAATCCTAAAAATACAATAATTATAAAGGTAAATCCAAACACATTTTGAACACTATAATCTCCATGATCGTCAAAACGAAGAAGTAAACAAAAAGAGACTATTGGAAAATAAGCAAAAGAAGCCTAAAAACCAGGTTCTTTTGCTTATTCCTTTATGTAAACTTTTCAATATAAATTTAGGTTGAAAAAGCTTGGATTCTATACTTCTAACCCTATAAATAATTTAGTTTTCTTCCAATTATTCACTTGAGATCCACTACTAATAGGACTAATTATTTTTAAAACCTTTCACAATAAATTATATATTTTGAATATTAAACTAAATATTTATAAATAAATTAAAATGTTAGAAAATACAAATAATATGGTATTCTTATTTATGTAATATTCATTCCAAAAAAGGGGGATTTTTCATGTTTAAGAAAGTAATAATTGGAACATTAGCAACTGGAATTATGTTATCTGGTGCTGGAGGAGTATTTGCGGAAACACCTACTGATACAAGTGTAAAATTAAAAACAATTGATAATAAAAAAAGTTTTGTTAAGAAAAAAGAAAAACAAGACTTTCCTGGTTACAAATCAAAAGGGGAAATACCCACTGTAAAAGAGTGGAATGGAGTAACTTGGTATTTAAAAGGAGTAACTGAAGTAAGTAAAAATTCATGGACAGGACATTATGAAGGATGGCGAACAAGTAATAATTAAGAAACTTTAATTTATTACTCAAAAATAGGCAAAAAGACAGCAATCAATCAGCTGTCTTTTCTTTTTTGATCTATAGACATTCTATTTTTTAGGCATCCATGTATGTCCGCAATTCATACAACCATTGACAATATTTTTTCTACCAATAAATCCACTGAATAAAGTTATCGGTGCCCCTAGGAGCATCATTAAAAAACCAACAAATGCAGCCATATCCTGAAGTGGAGAATGTCGAGGAACTATTCCAATAGCTATACGTGTAGCTAACATAAGATACAGAATTAAAAACATCCTTTTAAAATTATAACCACGTTTATTACCAACTATTTGATCAGATTTGCATTTCCTACAAACAACCCGCCTAGTTACTTTTTCTTTTCGCACTGTCATGTTCAATCACCCTCTTTAACTATAAATTCCAATAAACTAATTAAAAGATGTATTAACTACAATAAGATACAAATATTATCAAAATAAGAAAAAGAACCTTAAAAACCAGTTTCTTTTTCTTATTTTCCAATGTAAACTTTTTATTATTAGTTTACCTTCAAATCCCCTTAAATATTAACTTCTCTCCGAACCCCCTGATATCCTCAATTTATATAATAAAAGTATACATTGAAAACACTGTAAATAAAGAGTTCACAATCTCTTATACGTTTAATCATTCACTCTCTCTTTCATCTAAAATCTGCTCAAAACAAAATTTAAAATAAACTAATTTAGTCCATCTATTTCTAGCAAAAGTTAAAATGTTAAAAATATATGGAAACAAAATTGAAATTAAAATTATTAATAGTACAAATCCCCACATTTCTTTTGAAAGAAAAGCTGAGTCTATAAAAGCACTAAATAAAACCGTCACATACATAATAATTAATGGTTGTATTCTATGTATGCTATCTTTTTACGACATTAAAATATATTAGAATTAACATGGTATGAATGATTAGTAGCAATTGATATAATTGTATTAGAAGCAATTAGGAGGATTATTAGTGGAGAAGTTAAAAGTACTATTTCAAAACACCTTATATATAGCTTACCCTCTTTTAACTGGAGTTGAGGGAAGTGAAAAGGTTTTAAATAAATGGCAACAATTCTATCAAGATGTAGAAAGAGATCTACAGGAAATTTATAACTCATCTTATTCATCACAGACTTTCGAAAGGCTAGTAAAATGGGTTTCTAAAAAGGAAGCTTTAGGATTATCAGGGATAGGCATTCTTCCAAAACTAGAAAATCATAGGGAAGAAATTTTTGAATGTCTAAGAGATGACTTATATATGGAGTTTGGAATTAAACTGCCTATTATCGCAAAAGAATTACCTGTACATTCAGAGGCTAAGAGTGATTATATAGAACGAAGTAATGCAGGGTTTATGTACCACTTATCAGACACTATTGCTAAGAATAAGTTTACAGATGACCAAGATAAGAATGTACGGATTGCTCAATTACAGGATAAACAAAATAGTCTAGTGGTAGTATCGTCACACGATGATGGTGATATGAAATTACAAAGGAAAGAATTAAAAAGATGGAATACACTGATTGATTCTACTTTTTTAACAAGAGTAATGGACGATTTGACGGCGGACTGCCTCGATATTGTAACTGAACTTTGGGTAAAGAGTGCGGAAAATGATAAGACTATTGTGCCTGTACATTACGAACAAATATTAGATATGTGTAATATGAAACAAATCAAAAATGGTAAGGCTTATTATCGAAAAGAAGACAGATTAAAAATTATGGAGCGATTAGCTGCTCTTGCTAGTATTTTTATTTATGTCAATGAAGATAATGAGATCGTGATATTAAATGAAAAAGATCCAAATGAAAGCCTAACTTATAAAAAGCAAAGAATTCGAAGGTTATTTGTAATGGATGAAATTATCATTGCAAAAGATATTGATACGGATAAAACATTAGGAATAGAGAGTATGAACGTTACACCAGGAAGCTTTTTATCAAAATATCTCTATGGATCTGAAAAGCTAACAGGTTTATTATCAAAAAAAGCCCTAGAGTATAATAGCAAGCAACAGAGATATCACAAAAGATTAACCAGATATCTAAGTTGGCGTTGGCGCATTCAACAATCCTATCAACATTTAACACATTCTTATAGTATTGGTGGTCCTAAAGGGTTATTACAAGTAATGGAGATAAGCATGAATAGAAAACCAAGTTTAATAAGACAAGTTTTTGAAAAGACTTTAGATGACCTTATGAGCGACCAAGTAATTCAAGAGTGGAAATACTCTCCCGAAATTGATGAAGAAAAATGTAAGGGAAAAAACTGGTTTGAAAACTACTGGTTAAAATTAAAAGTAAGCATTTCTCCTACAAATGAACTTGTTAAATTACAACAAGAGTTGATTACTAAGAAAAGTAAGCAGCAAGCACCATTGGTCATTGAGATGGAAGAAAAGCCACCGGTAATTGAAGAGAAGCCAATAAGTATAGTAAATCAAGAACCCCCTAATAGTATTGAGTTTTATATTGAAAAGATGAACACGTATAAAGAGAAGAATAATAAAAGTATTCGTGAGTTAGCGAAAGAAATAGATATTTCGTATTCAACACTTTCAAGGATGTTATCCGGTAAAAGAAAACGATTAAATGATGATACGAAAAATAAGCTAGATAAGTGGATAGAAAGACAGGTAGTAGTTAATCTGCTGTAAACGACGGTTTAAAAATAAATATATATAAACAAAAGGACTTAATCAAAGTAATGATCGATATTATCCTCTTTAGGTAGACAGTGTAAAAAAGACAATTAGGTAAAATGAACATGCGAACAGAAAAAGGGGTTAAGAAAGGATACGGACTATGTGGAAGACTTTTATCAGTAATGTTTCAACAGATTTTCAATTTAAAGTTCCTGCAACTAAAGATGAAATATCCCAAATCAAAGAAAAACTTAATGTTGAATTACCTAATGACTTATCCAGTCTATTAAATGAAACCAATGGAGTGTTCGATGAATACGATTGTCTTTTCATTTGGTCAATTGAACAAATTCTTAAAGAGAACCTGAATTTACGAAGTTTTAACGATTTTAAAGATTTGTATATGCCTTTTGATTGTCTGTTGTTTTTTGCAGATGGAGGAAATGGTGACTTATTTGGGTATGCAATATTAAATGGAGCCATACAAAAAGATGATGTATATGTTTGGAATCATGAAAACGATAGCAGAACGTGGGTTGCCCCATCATTAAAAACATTTATTGAATGGTGGAATAATGGTACTATTACTGTTTAATTGCACTTTCTAATTAAGTTAACGGGTGCTTTTATTAATAGCAGATAAAAAGAGAACACATATTGTATATGACTAATATGTGTTCTCCTTTATTTTTAAAGCTTTTTATAATTTAGGTCTTGATAACGTTTTGGAAAACTTATGGTTCTTTTTGTTTGCGGCAAAGTTATGCTCCTGGATTTGAAGATTATTTTTAATGTCGTTTTTTAAATAAAATGACATTGCTTATAAAAGAGGCGTAATGTTTTGAATAAAGTCTCGACGTTTTGTCCCTTAGGATCTGTTTATCTAAAGGGATATTTTTATAGTTCGAAAAAAATCTGAACGGAAAGGCCAATTAAGGAATTGTGAAGTAGCAATAAAGTTATTTCATTTTTAGTATGAGTTCTTTCTTAGAAAGACCTTCGCCACTATATTATTTAGATTAATTTGGTTGTATTCTCCAGTTCGAACAAATTTTAAAAAATAGTTGTAATTCATCTTGAATTGAAAGATAGATAAAAAACATCTTATTTTCTAGTTAAATTTTAGAAATGATAACTTTTTACACTTTTGGAGTACAAACTCTTAAGTTTATAGGGATGTACGGTGACTGCCTTGTATGTTATTCAAGGATAGTACTTTATATAAGTATGCAATTGTACATATTCATATAAAGTACATAATACATAAAATCCCATAAAGTTATATCAAAAACATTTTTTCGTATGGACTTTATTAAGATTCAGTAATACCAACAAATTTTATCTTTGATTATAGCAGTGAAATGGTATCAATTCCTGAAGTGATACTATTATGAAAACTTTTTGAATATAATTAGGAAAAAACAAAAGATTTAATGTCAGAATAATCAAACATATTATATGCGATTTTCTAGTTTACTTATAAAAAATATAGTGATTAAAATGGGGGAGAAGTAAGAACCTTATATTCTATTAAAAATAAAGAAAAAAACGAGATGCACTTACTCTTTTGAAAAATTTTTTATCCTCAAGTGTGTGTGAAGAAATCCTAACGTTAGGTTGTACAACATTTACGATCAAAACTTGTAAAAAACAATAGTGAAGAGGTGTAAGGAATGAAGAATAAAATTATTACAGGATTTTTAATAACATCAATTGCTACCGGGGCGACTATTCCTATCAATACTCTCGCAACGCCAATCGTTCAAGCAGAAACAAAACAAGATAATATAGATATTTCCTCAGCGTTACGAAAAATAGGTGCACACTCCAAATTAACACAAACCTTTATCGATGGAGCCTTAGCAAGTCCGAATGTACAACTTGTAGAAGTTCCATCTTTAAATACAACTCAATTTCTAATTAAACAAGATATGAAAGAGTGGTCATCCGAACTTTATCCCAAATTAATTCTATTAAATTCAAAAAGTAAAGGATTTGTAACTAAATTTAATAGTTATTATCCAACATTAAAAGGATTTGTAGATAATAAGGAAGATAAAGAAGGGTTTACAGATAGACTGGAAGTCCTTCAAGACATGACCATAACAAACCAAGAAAGTGTGCAACGTCAAATTAATGAGTTAACAGATCTAAAACTACAGGTAGATAAAAAGGTGAAAAATCTTGATACTGATGTGGCAAAAGCACAGAGTGTCCTTAATTCAGAGGGAACAGGAAAAATAGATAAGTTAAAAAATGAAATGCTAGATACAAAAAAATCAATTCAAAATGATTTACAGCAAATAGCATTATTACCAGGAGCCTTAAATGAACAAGGGCTAAAGGTATTCCAAGAAATTTATAGTCTATCGAAAGATATCATTGAACCGGCTGCTCAAACAGCAGTAGTAGCGTATAACAAAGGAAAAGAAATAAACAATGCTATTGTAGACGCAGAGAAGAAAGCAGAGCAAGAAGCAAAAGAAAAGGGAAAATCAGCTATAGAAATTGAGGCTGCCAAAAAAGAAGCACGTGAAGCAATAGAGAAAAGTAAAAAAGGTGAAATCGCTGCAGCTGCAGTTACAAAAACGAAAGAGTATGATCTTATGAAAGTGATTGATCCTGAAAAAATAAAAAAAACATATAATACTTTTGCTGAAATTAATAAACTAACAGCAGAGCAACGTGCATATTTAAATGATTTAGAGAAACAAAATCAGAAATTATATGACTTAACAACTAAATTAACTGTAGCGGATTTACAAAAATCAATGATTCTTTTCATGCAAAATGATTTGCATACATTTGCTAACCAAGTAGATGGAGAAATTGAGCTAATGAAACGTTACAAAGAGGATTTGGATCTAATAAATAATAGTATTACAAAATTATCGACTGAAGTTGATGCCAATAGCACTCAGTCTCAAAAAGATACATTAAGACGATTAAAAAGTGTAACAACTCAACTCGAAGAACAAGTTTATAAATTCTAATATTAAGAACATAGGTTTATCAAAAGGATTATATTGCAACTGAAAATAAGGAGGAGATCAAATGATGAAATTTCCATTTAAGGTTATAACTTTAGCCACTTTAGCAACGGTTATAACTGCTACGAATGGTAGTACTATTCATGCACTTGCACAAGAACAGACAGCTCAGGAACAGAAAATAGAAAATTATGCGTTAGGACCTGATGGATTAAAGAAAGCGTTGGCTGAAACAGGCTCTCATATTCTTGTAATGGATTTGTACGCAAAAACTATGATTAAGCAACCGAATGTAAATTTATCCAATATTGATTTAGGTTCCGGAGGAGGAGAATTAATCAAAAATATTCACCTAAATCAGGAACTGTCACGAATCAATGCAAATTACTGGTTAGATACAGCGAAGCCACACATTCAAAAAACAGCACGTAATATTGTAAATTATGATGAGCAATTTCAAAACTATTACGACACATTAGTAGACACTGTAAAAAAGAAAGATAAGGTGAGCCTCAAAGAAGGAATAGGGGATTTAATCGATACAATTCATACAAATTCAAATGATGTTACGGAAGTCATTAAGATGTTAGAGGCTTTTAAAACAAAGTTGTATACAAATACTGTAGATTTTAAAAATAATGTTGGTGGTCCAGATGGACAGGGCGGATTGACGGCTATATTAGCGGGAAAACAAGCACTAGTCCCACAACTTCAGGCCGAAATTGAGAATTTACGTTCTACACAGAAATCACATTTTGATAATGTATTAGCCTGGTCAATTGGTGGTGGATTAGGAGCTGCTATTTTAGTTATTGGAACGATCGCAGGAGCGGTAGTAATTGTTGTGACGGGTGGTACAGCTACACCAGCTGTTGTGGGTGGTCTTACAGCTCTAGGAGCCGCTGGTATCGGTTTAGGAACAGCTGCTGGTGTCGAGGCATCTAATCATATGAATTCTTATAATGAAATTTCGAATAAAATCGGAGAATTAAGTATGAAAGCTGATCTGGCTAATCAAGCGGTTATTTCACTTACTAATACCAAGGACACTCTAACATATTTGTATCAGACAGTGGACCAAGCAATCATGTCTCTAACAAGTATTCAGCAACAATGGAATAAAATGGGGGCTAATTATAAAGATTTATATGATAATATCGATCAAATGCAAGAACATAAACTTTCGTTAATACCTGACGATTTAAAAGCTGCTAAACAAAGTTGGAATGATATTCATAAGGACGCAGAATTCATTTCCAAAGACATTGCTTTTAAACAAGAAAAAACAAACTAAAAATCAATATATATTCATAGGAGGAATTAAAGTGAATAATAATTTTCCTTATAAACTACTTGCTGTATCGACGTTTTTAACCCTGACAACAACTACTGTAGTTTCACCAGTAGCTGCTTTTGCAAGTGAAAGTAAAATAGAACAAACGAGTACGGAAGATATATCTCTTTCTGTAAACAGCGAAAAGATGAAAAAAGCTTTGCAAGATGCTGGAGTATTTGCAAAATCCATGAATGATTACTCTTATTTGTTAATTAATAATCCAGATGTTAACTTTGAAGGAATTGATATTAAAGGATATACAAATCTACCTAGTCAAATTGCACAAGATCAAAAGAATGCAAGAGAGCATGCTACAAAATGGGATGCGCACATAAAAAAACAACTTTTAGATACCCTTACAGGAATTGTAGAGTATGATACCACATTTGACAATTATTACGATACATTAGTAGAAGCAATTAATGAAGGAGATGCAGATACATTAAAAGAAGGCATTACAGATTTACAAGGTGAGATTAAACAAAACCAAGCATATACACAGAATTTAATACAAGAACTAGCTAAGTTAAGAGATAGTATTGGAGAAGATGTCCGAGCATTTGGAGGTCATAAAGATATCTTGCAATCGATTTTAAAAAATCAAGCATCTGGAATAGATGAAGATGAAAAACGCCTAAATGATGTTTTAGAGCAAATAAGACATTTTAAACAAGTAGAATCGGATGGAATAATAACTGTATCATATCCCTCAATCCCTACATGGATTGCTGGAGGTGTAATGATAGGGGTAGCAAGAAATAATTTAGGTACGTTAGAGCCGTTATTAGCGCAATTACGGCAAACGGTAGACTATAAAATAACATTAAATCGTGTAGTTGGGGTTGCGTATAATAATATTGCTGAAATGCAAAATGCAATTGGATCAGCTATTAATGCTCTTACCTATATGTCAGCACAATGGCATGATTTAGATTCTCAATATTCAGGAGTACTTAATCATATTGATAAAGCATCCCAAAAGGCAGATCAAAATAAATTTAAATTTTTAAAACCTAACCTGAATGCAGCAAAAGATAGTTGGAAAACATTAAGAGCAGATGCATTTACATTAAAAGAAGGAATAAAAACATTAAAAATGGATCCTGTTTCTTCGAAAAAATAGGGAAGTATACTAAAAAGGTGGAGTTGTATCAAGAGCTTCACCTTTTTTTATTGTAGTTGAGTTGTATAAGCAAGTTTCATCTTGTTTCAATTGTGAAAGGACTTCTTTGAGCCGATTAGTGTATATATAGCTTATTTTGCTATGCACATATTTAATCGACTTGAAGAAGTTCTTTTTGTGTTGCATTCAAGTTAGGAATCACTTGTATATAGAACATCGGAGGCTAATAGTACACTAAATGAAAAAGCACATAATTTGTGCTCGTTTTTCTCATGAAACAATAGGGGTTTATTTAAAGGAAACGATCTATGATTGCAATTGTATGGAATATCTAAACATTCAAAAGTTAAATACATCCGAACAAATTAAATTTATGCATAATGGACAAATGGTATTAAGAACATTACAAGACATATGTAATGAGAGAAAATTTACTATCATCGCTTGTACTGTAGTAAAGATATTAAAATAAATAGGCACGAGGGCTTATATTTAGATATTACAACTAAAAAATAATGTGAATAACTAGCACAGCTATTAGGCTTTTTTCATTTAGAAAAATACTATGGACATTATTAAATTTTTTTGATTAGATCTGACATTTTATTAACACTCATACTACTAATAATAAAATCTATTATAAATATATATCTTATATATTAAAAAGAAATAAAGATAAAACTATTATAGGTTATCAAAAATAGGGGGAAACTCTACTCCTACAAGGGAAAATTTGATGTTAGCACGTAAAAAATCATAAATAGTAAAAAATGTATCCGTAGATTCAATAATTATAAGACTTTCAATTCTACAAAAAAGCAGAAAGAAAATCATATGTTTCTACATGAAATCGGAAAGAAATTGATACAAATTACTTTATATTTATTCAACTATGGAAATAAGCTTCATTTACTTTATTTTGGTAAATAAGCAGTATTTAACGTTCAATTATCCACATTTTGTTCAGAAAATGTAGTTATTTGTTAACATTACTCAGTATTTACACATAACTCACATTATTATTGATGATTTTTATTAGATATATACAACAACACTAGTAGTTACAATGATGTCAGAAAAATACTATTCACATTCGAGTATATTTGTCCTCATATCCACTGTTTTTATAATTTTATTTTTGATTTTTTGTAGGTATTATGAGGTATGTTTTATTACATTAGAAGAATACTCCCTGGCACTATGTGGAGAGTTATATAGTGCTAGAAGAGAATTTGTATAGAAGTGCATAAAAAAAGACTTCATTTTACATGAAGTCCTTCTGATTTTGTATTTATAAATAGAGTAGTAGAAAAAGAGTATGAATGAAACAACTACGAATAGCCCTCTAATTTCGATTTTTTCAAAAATAGAGAGCTCGTTACTATTATTTTATTTCCATTGCGTGTAGCACCTGATCTGGAGCTGTTATTGTTACACCAGCACGTACTAAGCGTTCGAAGGTACGCATAAACTCTAGTAAATTAAACTGTTTTGGTAGCTCAATCACACGCAGTTGTTCTTGTGGTAGTTTATCAATTGTTTCAATAAACCATTCACGTACATCACTTGGAATTGTGCGTTCTTTATGACCACGAACTTTTAGTTTTTCACGCATTTCAATTTCTAAAGCGATATATGCATGGAGATTCACTCCCTGATCATATGCATATTTTCTAAATAACGTTTCTTCCTGGTATTTTATATAATTACGGTGATAAGATTCTTCTGTTACTGGTACCGCAAACTTCTGCTTCAATAATGCATGCACATTTTTAAACATCTTTTTAATGTTACGAAGAGAGTACATAGAATAATGTAGGCCGAAATTAAAGATAGCTTGCTCACGTTCGCTATTTCTCTCTTTTGGTATATGCTGCGCAATAAGAGGGTAGATACCTTCTTTTGCTGCTGTATCGAGAATTTGATATTGAGATGTTTGATGCAATAGTTTCTTCAATGTATATACAATTTTCGTTGGATATCCTTCTTTTCGATCAACCATGTCACGTAGTCCGTGAATTACACTGCGAATTTGACGATGACAAGTATGCTTTAATACATGAATGAATTTATTCATGTCTGCAGAAAGTTCACCGATATTCATCTCTTGTAGGACTGCTTCGATAAATTTCGCTTTTCGAGCATAGGTAGCTTTTGGTGTAAATGGATCCCTATGTTGTTCTTCTCCAGCTTCTTTCGAACATAAGAAGTCTGAATGGATAGACAGATATAATGTTGTATATCGTTTTGTATGCTTTACACCTTTTTGCATTTTGCAAATTTTGAATAGGGGATTCCCCGTACATGGTAATGCAGTTGTTAATTCCTCGATAACTGCACGGATCTGATGCGGATATTTTTTATGTAAGAAACGATACATCCCACCGAAGTGAGTTTTGTTTCCTCTTTCGTCCTGCTTGTCTAAAGAACGCTTTAATGTTGTTTCCGTATGTTGTTGCATTGCGATGTCTAAGAATAGCTTCTTAGCTGCTACAGATAGCTTAAAGAAATCCTTTGTAAATACAACAGGACTAATATATACGTACGGATTTGCTTTTTCTGTTTCCTCATTCATAAAATGAGTGAGTTTGATTGTATAACGGCCATCTACTCCATTTTCGATGGAGATAATGTTATGTAAGTTTAATTTCTTTAATGCGATATAGAATTGAGAGTGTTGGATATAAGCAAATTCTTCTTTATATTGCTTGTAATCTTCCCACATCATATGTATGGTTACATTTGGAATGACGCCGTTTGTATAGCATTTTTTATGTAAGTACAAGAACACTTCAAGATCAGCATTCGTAATACCGTATAATTTATGTTTTCGTCCTGCTTTTTCTGCAAGTGTAGACATTGCCCGACGTGAAAAAGATGGTTTGGCTTTTTCAACAAAACCTTCTACATCCGCAATACGCTCTTCGTATGTCATGTGCTGCAAAATATCTTCTAAATATGTATCTTTATAGCTGTAGTATTTCTCCTCAAATGTTTCCACAAACTTTTGCCAAGATTTGAGTGTTACTAAAACTGCGTTTGTTGTTTTCCCATTTAAGCTACGTTGATTACGTATCACAAATAATTTTCCCATCTTTTTCACCTCCGTTCTACAAATTCAGAAATATATGTCAAAATACTATAAAATATACCAATTTTGATTATAGCAAATCGAAAAATGATGAAAGGTGCTCCTTTAAGAAGAAAATTAGCAACTTGCAACAGCTTATGAAGCTAGTTGTATCAAGGGATAAGAGAATTTCATGATTTTTTTTTGTGTTAAGGATACCGCAAACGTGTTGCAAGTTGTGTGGTATGTATAAAAGTAAGCGAAAAAGCACCTAAACCCTTGGTATATAAAGGATTAGAGTGAAAATGGTAGGGAAGTTAGGGAAAGGATACCGCAAACATGTTGCAAGTTAGTGAACGCAATCATTAAAAATGAATTGTAATAAATACCCTTGATATAAAAGGATTGGTCGGCATTTATAGAATGAAAGTAGGGAAAGGATACCGCAAACAGTGTTGCATCTTGTGAGGGAAATAAGGGCATGCATACCGCAAACGTGTTGCAAGTTGGGTAATATGTATAAAAGTAAATAGAAAAGCACCTAAACCCTTGGTATATAAAGGATTAGAGTGAAAATGGTAGGGAAGTTAGGGAAAGGATACCGCAAACATGTTGCATATTATGTATGTAACTTATTAAAAATATGAGATAAATAGCTTAAAAACTTTAAAATGACATGATTTTTTTTAGAATTACTTAGTTGAGAAATAAATTATACTGTTGCAAGTTGAAAGAGATAGGGAAAGGATACCGCAAACGTGTTGCAAGTTGATTAGAAATAGGTAAGAGAAAGAGCAAATGTGTTGCAAGTTGAGAAATATAAGGCAAACAAAGCGCAAAAAGAATGTAAGTAAGGAGAAATAGGTAAGAAAAAAAGCAACCTGTTGCAAGTTGAGGAGTTAAGGAAAGCAAGGCGCAAAAGAAATGTAGGAAGAAGAAATAGGGAAAAGAAAGAGCAGCATGTTGCAAGTTAAAGAGTTAAGGAAAGCAAAGCGCAAAAAGAATGTCAGTAAAGGAAAATAGGTAAGAGGAAGAACAACCTGTTGCAAGTTGGAGAGTTAAGGAAAGCAAGGCGCAAAAGAAATGTAAGAAGAAATAGGGAAAAGAAAGAGCAGTATGTTGCAAGTTAAAGAGTTAAGGAAAGCAAAGCGCAAAAAGAATGTCAGTAAAGGAAATTAGGTAAGAGGAAGAACAACCTGTTGCAAGTTAAAGAGTTAAGGAAAGTAAAGCGCAAAAGGAAAGTAAGTAAGGAGAAATAGGTAAGAGGAAGAACAACCTGTTGCAAGTTGAGGAGTTAAGGAAAGCAAGGCGCAAAAGAAATGTAGGAAGAAGAAATAGGGAAAAGAAAGAGCAGCATGTTGCAAGTTGAGAAATATATGGAAAGCAAAGCGCAAAAGGAATGTAAGTAAGGGGAAATAGAGAAAAGAAAGAGCAGCATGTTGCAAGTTGAGAAATATATGGAAAGCAAAGCGCAAAAGGAATGTAAGTAAGGGGAAATAGAGAAAAGAAAGAGCAGCATGTTGCAAGTTGAGAAATATATGGAAAGCAAAGCGCAAAAGGAATGTAAGTAAGGGGAAATAGGGAAAAGAAAGAGCAGTATGTTGCAAGTTGGAGAGTTAAGGAAAGCAAGGCGCAAAAGAAATGTAGGAAGAAGAAATAGGGAAAAGAAAGAGCAGTATGTTGCAAGTTGAGAAATATAAGGAAAGCAAAGCGCAAAAGAAATGCAAGTAGTTAGAAATAAGGAAGAGAAGGAGCAGTATGTTGCAAGTTAAGGAAAGCAAGGCGCAAAAGAAATGCAAGTAAGAAGAAATAGGGAAAAGAAAGAGCGCATGTTGCAAGTTCAGGAAAGAAAGTTGCAAAAGGAATGCAAGAAAAGCAGAATAGAGAAGAAAGAAACAAAAATTTGTAAATATCTGTTACAATAAATTAAATATAATAGTAGTTAAGATTTTTATACTGAGAATTATTTAATTGTGATCCATGGTTTAGGGAGGAAAAGAAAGTGGATAACTTATTACAAATGTTTCGAGATGCATTGTTAATCTCTGAGCCAATTTATAAAACTAACGAGCTAGTATGGAATAAGTGGAATGCATATTTTAAAGATGTTGAAAACAATAATAATAAAGTACTCACATCACCTCATGCTTCCCCATCATTTACTGCATTAGTGTCTTGGCTAGAGAAAAAACAAGAATCCGGTACTACATTAGTACAAATTTATGCCAAAATTGATTCCTATAAGGAAGAAATATATAAAGAAATTGAAGGATTTATAGACAAAGAATTCCAAAATATAGCTTCTTCAAGTTCCATAATAGTAGAAAATGATCAAAATATAGAAGAGACAAGTATAGTAAACCATGAGGATTATTATGAGGTAAATAACTCTGCTGTTTATTATAAGCTAAGAGATGGGATTGCAAAAAATCAATTTGAAGAAGATGAATTAAGTAAGGTTTTACAATATCCTATTGAAACAAAATCTTCTAATGGTGTAGCCCAGCTTTCTTCACACAAAGATGAAGATTTAAGACTTACTAATATAGAAGAAGCTGCTCGATGGAATACTCTTGTCGATGATGTAATGAGTAATATGGATGATTTAACGGCAGATTGTCTAGATGCAATTACAATACAATGGATAAACGAAGCAAAATCTCCAGACGAATTCATTGATTTTTCTTATGAGCAAGTTTTAGAGATGTGCAACATTCCAAAAACAGTAGTCAAAAATAAGGAATACTATAGAGCGGAAGATAAAATTAAAATAGCAAAAAGAATTGCAGCTTTAGCAAGTATTTTTATCTATTTAAATGATGAGAATGAAGTCGTAGTATTAAATGACCGTGAAGATGAAGGGGAACGACTAGAATTAAAGCGTGAGGTTGTTAAACGATTATTTGTATTAGATTCGGTTGTATTGTGGAGACATAGTGTTACAAATGAATATATGGGTATTGAATCTTGTCGTATTAAGCCAGGCAGCTTTTTAACCAATTATTTATACGGATCAAATAATACAACAGCATTATTGTCTAAAAAAGCACTTGAATACAATAGTTATAGACACAAATATCATAAAAGGTTAATACGATACTTAACATGGCAATGGAGAATTAGACAAATGTATTCATCATTGAAAAAGCCATATTCTATAGGTGGGGACAAAGGCCTGCTAGCAGTAATGGATATCCCGAAAGATTGGAAGCCTAATCGTATTAGAGAACAGTTAGAAAACGTTCTAATGGATTTAGAAAATGAAAAAGTAATCTCTCATTGGGAGTATAGTGACCCACTGGATGAACAACAAATTGGGAAACGTAATTGGTTTAAAAATTATTACACTAACTTAGGAATAACGATTTTGCCACCTGAAGAAATGCTACAGTCAATGGATAGGGTAATAGGAAAGAAGATTGTAGAGGAACCACAAGAGCAATTACCCGAAGTAACAGTTGTTAAAGAGATAAAGAAGACTGTAGAATCAGTCGAGCAAATAGAGAAAAAGATCCGTGACCAAATACTGAAAGTACACAATGAAAAAAAGGTAAGCATTCGTGAAATAGCAGATGAAATGAGTATTTCTCCGTCTACATTATCTAGGTTTTGTAATTATAAAACAAAACGTTTATCTAAAAAAGCATTAGAAAAGCTAACAAAATGGTGTGAAAGGCAAGAAATATTAGAAAAGATGTAACATAGACTAAATATTTCTTTTAATAATAGTCAAAGTAAAAATACACATACATTATGTATGTGTATTTTTACTTATTATCACCAATAATAGTCTGAATTTTCTTTATTGATGGTGGTTTTGGCGGGCGAAGATCCTACTGGAAAGTCATTATAGTTATGATATTTAATCCACTGCAATTAAATTTCTTGTCTTATCGATATGGCTCAGTAACATACGATACTCTTCTTCATACATAGTTATACGTTGTAGAAGAGATTGATTCTCTGTTTCTAAATCTTCAATTTGATTTTGTAACTTTGTCAATTCATTCACATCTTTATAATTTTGTAGAAAGAGAATAATATCATCTAATGTAATAGACAAAGAGTTTTTTTCTATTTGTGATGGGGAGAAGGGAATGTTGTTTCCCATTTTTCGGTCTTGTTTTGCTTGTTGTATTTCTTCTTGGTATTGTTTTCTCACATATGAATTCCAACGAAATCCACAAGCTGCGGGTGTTCTAGCTAGTAGTTTTGCTACTTCTTTGAATGCAGCTAACTGTGTTCCACCGTTACGAATATTCTGAAGTACTGTTGATGCGAGAAGTAAATCGTTATCATCAGTCCAGGAATCTTGTCTTGAGATTACCACGTTTTAACCCCCCTTATATGTTTTATATTATATATATGCAATTACTCAAAATGATAGAAGTTCAACTTCTCTTGAAATAATTGGGAGTAAGTTGGTAGAAGTATGTATGATTTTACATGCAAAATTGCATTTAAGGTTGACTATTCCACAAGGTGTAACTATACCGGTTACAGTAATGCAACTGAATGAATACAAAGGTTGGTATGAATTGGTTGTATTAATGATGTATAAACAAATATTAAAAAATGAATGGGGTTGAAAATATAGTCCTACATATAAAACGTTTGTATAAAAAGAAATTAGGTAATATACATTTTTTTATAATAATATATAAATAAAAAGAGGTGTGCGTTTTGAAAATTTTTAAGGGAATTCTAGTTTCTTCAATTGCATTAACAGCATTTAATGGGGTGGGCGGACTACTTCCAAATGAAAAATCAGAAGTTGCTTATGCAGCTACTTACAATTATTCAAATAAGCAATTGAATTCTACTGTACATAAGCAAGTTACTAAACAATTAATTTTGAAATTTAAAAATGAAGCGAATTTACCATATCAGGATGGAATAGAAAAATTCATTAAAGAAGAAAAACAAGATCCTGAATTAATTGGAATTTTAGCTGAATATCCAAATGTAACTATAAATCGACTTTTTAATTCTTTAAATCC
Organism: Bacillus sp. ISO11; assembly: GCF_003458115.1. Taxonomy (NCBI): domain Bacteria; kingdom Bacillati; phylum Bacillota; class Bacilli; order Caryophanales; family Bacillaceae; genus Bacillus; species Bacillus sp. ISO11. The sequence goes on from NZ_QXCO01000020.1 coordinate 73,387, forward strand.
TAAAGAAATTAAAAATCTTGGTAAAGAAATAAAAGATTCCGATCAAATTTCTTCTAATTTGTTAAACTATTATATTGTAGAAACTCAAGATGATATTGATGTACAAGCATTACTTACAAAAATTGAAAAATCATCTCTTGTTGAAACGGCGTATTTACAGGAAGAAGAGGCGCCACCAGCAGAGCGTTTGCCAAATTTATCTGTTAATCCATATGATGAGCCTAGACTTACAAGACAAGGTTACCTTGAACCAGCACCATTAGGAATTAATGCACCTTATGCCTGGAGCATAAAAGGTGGAGATGGAAAAGGAACTACTTTCGTAGATATGGAGTATGGGTGGTTATTTAATCATGAGGATTTAGTGAATCAAAAGATTGAATTGATATCTGGACAGAATAAAAGCGAGCACCATGATCACGGTACCTCAGTCTTAGGAATTGTTTCGGCAGAGGATAATAACATAGGTGGAATTGGGATCGCACCGAAAGCTAAGGTAAAGGTTGTATCTCAGATTAGGGATAACGGAAATTATAATACAGCTGATGCTATTTTAAGCGCAGTTAACAATATGCAAGCTGGAGATATTCTTTTACTAGAGGCACAAGCAACTTACGATGGATATGGAGATAAGAACTATTTTCCTGTGGAAGTAAAACCAGACATATTCGATGCAATTCGTATGGGAACAAATAAGGGAATTATTATTATTGAAGCAGGTGCAAACGGCGGAAATGACTTGGATCAATTTAGAGACCGTAATGGTAAACAAGTTTTAAATCGTAATAGTCCTGATTTTAAAGATTCAGGGGCAATTATGGTTGGGGCAGCTTCTGCAAGGGTTCCTCATAAGCGTTCATATTTCTCCAATTATGGTAGTAGAGTGGATGTGTATGGATGGGGGAATGCAGTAGATACTACAGATGCTAAACCAAGTGAATTTATAACAAATTTATATACATCTAGTTTTGCTGGAACATCTAGCGCATCACCTATTATTGCTGGTGCTGCAGCATCAATTCAAGGAATTGCAAAAAATAATCAGGGTAAAGTATATACACCAAGCCAGATTAGGGCTATTTTAAGTGACCCTAGCACCGGAACGAAATCCAATGATCCAACTTCTGATAAAATTGGTGTTTTACCTGACTTAAAAGCTATTTTATCTAAACTTGGTTTTTCACCAAACTTAGGTAATGATTCTTCCATTGTATTTCCTGAGGAACAAGAAATAAATAAAGGAAATAAGGGAAATGAAGGATCTACTATTACATTCCCGAAAGAAGATACCGCTAATAGTGGAGAGGACTCTAGCTTTATTTTCCCAGAATAATAGAAATACCTCCTATTAAGCATGGGGCAAAATAGTTTACTCAATAAGAACAAAGGATATGAATTCAATAGAAATATGAATTTATATCCTTTTTATTTTAAGTTGTTTTACCTACCTTACAAAAACGTAATGTTAGCGTAATGGAAATGAATTTTGGCAGCCAATAGATTAGGATATAATTTTTGTGAGAAAAGATATGAGGTGAATAATATGAAACGAATAGTGCTTATGTGTAGCGTTTTTGTGATGTTTACTGTGTTGTTATCCGGGTGTAATTTAAATCGTCTTGGTACAGATACATATTATGTGCAAATTACCAAGGATGGTGAAAAATTAAAAGAGAAAAATGTAAATGGGGATACGACTTACGAATATAAATTACCTGGATTTGATAAGGATGGTAAAGAGAAAGAAATGGAGTTTACAGCGTTAAAAAACCTTCGTAAAGAAGCGTTTTTACGTATATATTACTCTGAGAAAAAAGGTGTGAAATCTTGGGAAGAAGTGAAAAAAGATGAACTCCCTACAAAGGTAAAAGAAAAATTAAAGGTGGATTAATATATAATTATTTATTAGAGCAATATATCCTCAAACTATTAGAATGTATATTGTGAAATAGGCTAAAGTTCTTTATAGTTGTAAAAGTAAAAGGCTGACAGTTATTGTCAGTCTTTTACTTTTGCACGAAGAAAATATAAAAGGCATTTAACAGACAAGTGTTGGATTATTAACAATTATTTATGATCCAAAGCTACAATATATCTACTCCTGAACTATAATAAATTTAGGTTAGAAATAAGCTTCTAATTTTGTGAGGAGTTAAGTACTAAAAAGGTTTAATTTTGTATAAGGATTTGTAGTCGTTTAAAGGATTTATGATTGGTTATGATATAATAAAGTTCAAGTATACTAAGGGGGATTAATTAGATGATTTTTCAAAGCATGATAACAGCTATTATAGAAAAATTACAAGAGACGGTGAATCCCTATTGGATAATTGTGTTTGGATCAACGGCTGAGAAAAGAGAACGAGAAGATAGTGATATTGATATAGCTTATGTAAGTGACACAACATTAGGGAACTATGAACGTTTTTTATTAGCACAGGAGTTAGCTAACATTGTTCAAAGAGATGTTGATTTAGTTGATTTATCCGAAGCTTCTACAGTTTTTCAAGCTCAGATTATACATACAGGAAAGACAATATTTTGTTCGGATGAAAAACGTAAGGTTATTTTTGAAATGAAAACCTTAAAAATGTATTCAAAATTGAATGAAGAACGTCAGGTAGTATTTGATGATATAAAGAAAAGAGGTTCTATATATGAAGAATGAGGTTATTTTAAATAAAATTTCTACAATAGAGCGTTGTATAAAAAGGATCCAAGATGTGTATGGAAATGACCCTGAAAATTTAGAGGACTTTACAAAACAAGATTCAATAATATTGAATATACAAAGAGCTTGTGAAGCGAGTATTGATTTAGCAATGCATATTGTTGCAGGGGAAAAATTAGGATTACCCCAATCTAGTCGAGAGGCCTTTGATTTATTGGTTACAGCAGGATTACTTAGCGCTGATCTAGCAAATAAGTTAAAGGCGATGGTTGGATTTCGTAATATTGCTGTTCATGATTATCAAAGTGTGAATTTAGATATTGTTCGTCAAATTATTGAAAAACATTTAACTGATTTTAAACTATTTACAAAAGAAGTAATGGGGATATTGGAATTTTAGGCAAAAGAACAGAATAATAGGGCTAAGAAAGAAAGTAATTCTATGATTCCCAAACCAACTATTGAAACAATCACTTAATTTCGTAAGAAGAAACGTGGTCATAAGATGAATTTGTTTATGTTGTAGTGAGGCTTTGCATGAGATGTGTGTAGATAAATAGTAGGGTAAATATCCATATACAATTTTATCAACAAATAAGTAAATATTTTCAAAACTAATTTTTATACATATAATGTATACCCAAAACAAAAAAGTTTCCTTATGGAAACTTTTTTGTTTTGGGTAAATTTATAGCGGTTAATTAATATACAGTTTTTGAAAAAAATGATGACTCATGTCAAATCATCTTCATTTACACGAACATGAACGTAGTATAAAAATGAAGCATATCCAAAATAATTAAAGGGGCTGAAAAAATGATTAAAAAACTTATTATTAGTTCTATTGCTTTAGGTGCAACAATAGGAGTGAACAAATCTACATTTGCTGCTACAATACATTCTTCATCACAGTTTAAAGAAACTCGAAATGTTCATGTGCAATCCCTACACTCCCCATGGCAGTATTTAGGGAAAACTTCAAGGGAACTTCAAATTAAAAGTAAGGATCCAAAAGTACTAGCTTTTGAACTAGCAAAAGAAGCGCCATTCTACGAAGAAGAACTAGTTGACATATGTTCTGAAATTTTAGATGCAAATGTAGATGTTGTATATTGGACAAGTAAGGAATGGGTTAGATTTGAAGAAGGAAATTATGAATTTAAACATGAAATTAAAATTTTTAGAGATAAAGAACGTCAGCAATTAATTACGACACTAGAATCTTAGTTCTTTTACAAAAAAGAAGCTATCTTTAGTATGCTATTCTCCCCTCATAGTAGATAGGAAAAAGAAAACACATTAACCTATTTATTATGGAGGGGATTTTTCTATGAGGGAAATTAGAATTAATTGCTATACAAAATGAAAGGAAAAGGAAGTGGGTTTATATTTAAAAGAAGATATAAAACTGTTAAGAAAGAAATAGACATTTATTATCCAATTGTAAGAAGTTAAATGAAATGATTCGAAACTTTAGGTACTAAAGAACTAGAAGAAGAACGTGGGAAAGCAAAAGGGTTATGTTTAGGTAGAATGAACCCTAAAGGTTCGGGTACTAAGACTAAACGATTGGAAAAAGAGAATGGGATGTTAGAAAAATGAAGGATAGTATGTCGCGAAAGTAAAAATTTTAGGATAATGCACATAAAAAAGACTTCTTCATCTATCTTAAGTCCGCAAATATTTACAATTTTATAATCATCAAAGATTTCAAAAGAAATTAAATAACCTGAGTCCATACAAATATAGACTCAGGTGGCTTAACTGCGCTTTGAAAATACTGTCTACCTGACAGGTCCCTCTCTGTTTATTCTTCAAATAAACAAACTGAAACGAGACTATTTAGAATCATTAGTGAATTAGCCTCTCTTTAATTCTTATTTCGTGTCCCTTACCTTTAACAAGTACAAACATAATTCATTAATCTATATTACCTTTAAAACATTTATAAATTTGATGCTATAAAAGCAATAGAATTATGTAATAAGTGAATCAAAAAAACAACCCCAAAAGGAGGCATTGTAACCTGATATTTTTCATTCTTTTTTTTATATACCCAATAAGCATAGTTATATAAAAGACCAATTATTGTTGTACCGACTATATAAGTGATTCCATATTGATGATTTAATCCAAATATAATTGAAGCTATTAAAATGATAAGGTAATCGCGATTTTTAATGTAAGGAATCCAACTTAATAGCCAAAATAAAAATACTTGAAAAACTACTGTTTCATATATAGGTGCCGCTAATACCCCTAATAAAACTTGAAGAATAAGAGGTGCTTCTGTTATTGGGTTTTTTTGTATTTCAGGTAAGAATAGATCTAATGGTATTACAAATAAAAATGATCCTAATAAAATAAGAAAAATAAAAGAAATGGTAGGCAAAGTAAACATAAATCTATTTATTTTTTTGAGCATATATATTTCTCCTATAATCTTTTATTACATCTATACGAAAAGTAATAAATAATTGAGTCTCTTTTTGTTTGACATGTTTTCGTCTACTTTTAATGAAAACCGTTCTGTAATTGAATTCTTGGCTTATATGTAGGTGTAGCGATATATTAACACTATATTGTTAATATCAAAATATTAAAGAGCTAAGTGAGATATTAAGGTCAAACCAATTTTATGATGAATATAATATCAAGCACGTTAAGGAAATATGCTGTATAGGACACGTTTGTACTGATTATTTTACTATATGAATATTTAAGTGCATATAGTTTTGGAGGAGTATGTATTTTTGCATTTTTTAATACAAACGTTTTTTATTAAAAATTTACTTACTGCGCTAACTCATATGAATTTAAGACAATTGAAGGGTAAAGGCCAAAAGAGTCCAAGTTTAGATTGTACAGGTAAATATTATAATGTTATAGAAAAATAAGGAAAAAAGTTATAAAATAGGAGATTGAATTAAACTTTCAGATTTTATTGTTCTGCAAGATAAAAATAACTAAAGATGAGGCTCTTAAAAATTCTTATCATTATTTAAAACTAACGATATTATAAAAAATCCTCGCTGAAGGTACTGCAACAAATCTAATTTGAAAATCTTTAGGAGATAAATATGGAATTTTAAATATTCTTAGTCGTTTATTAAACATTATAGCAATTATTATAGGCAAATCCTTTAATATCATAAATTTAGAAGAAATCAGTACAAATAGAAAAGATGAAGTGGTAGAAGTACTACGTCTTCCTTTTAATAGATTTCCAGGAGCAGCTGAACATATAAAAGATGCAATTGTAAATGAAAAAAATTGGAACGTTTGGTTGAAAGATAAGTATGCTATTTTAAAGTTTAAATTAATAACAGAAAGAGAACCTCTTAATATGTTACTACTTTGTTTTTGTATTGTTGAAAATCAGAAAGGAGAAATCAATGAAAAAATATTGGCATAAGCTATCGTTGCTTCAAAAAAATGTATTACTAACGGTATTAGTAATTCTAACGCTTGTTGGAAGTATGGGAGCGTTAAGTTTTAATATGTTTCAAAATAGTATGATGTCTATATTTGAGAGGCAGTCTTTTGAAACAGGTGATGCGGTATTAAATCAATTAGATCTAGAAATAGTAAGAGATGTAGCAAAAGACCCCACAGCTCAAAGAGTGAAGAAAGAAAAATTGACGGAGCAATTAGATAAATCTATAAAAGATATGAAAAGTGTTGGACAAACATATGTTACAGGAGCCAAGCTAAATGAAAAAGCTGAATTACAAATAGTAGCTTTGGATACAGAATTAGCAAATACTGTTTCTGTAAAACCAGGTGAATACTATGAGCAGCCTACTTATTGGATGAAAACATATGATAAAGTAATACAAACAAAACAGGCACAAATGACAGAAGTGTATGAAGATGAATTAGGGTTCTGGGTAACAATTTTAGAGCCAGTTACAGATGAAAATAAAAATATAATTGCAATTGTTGCAGCGGATTTGGAAGCTTCTATTATTCCACTTACAAAGAAAAACTTTATGATACAAGGTTTACTATTTATTATAATTTCATTAACTATCGCAATTACAATTCAAATATTTATCTCACGAAACTCTCTATCGCCTTTAAAGGATTTACAAGAAGGGTTACGTAAAGTTGGTGAAGGGGATTTAAGTATTAAATTGAATGAAAGATCTGATGATATAGGGATAACTAATATCTATTTTAATAACACTATTAAAAAGTTTAATAGGATTATAGATAAAGTAAGGCAGACTGCTGAACAGGTTTTGACATCTTCACAGGAATTGTCGGTAAGTACAAAAGAGAATAGCATAGCCTTTAAAGAAATTGCAAGTGCTATTACAGGATTAAATTTAGGAGCACATTCTCATGAATATGTAGTGCAAAAATGTTTAGAGATTGTTCAAGAAATGGAAAGTAAGATGAAAGAAATTAAAGGAGCTGCAAAACAAGTTGGCAATGCTTTGGAAGACATGGAACAGCATTCTGTAGAGGGAAAAGATTTGATTAAGCAAATCGTGAATCAAATGAAAAGAATCCAAGATACAGTTCAGGATGTACCTTCTAGTATTTATGCATTCGAAGCACGATCTAAGGAAATTCATGAAATTCTTACTGTAATTACAACCATTTCTAATCAAACAAATTCATTAGCTTTAAATGCTTCTACTGAATCCTCATGTGCTGGAGAGATGGGGGAAGAATTTTCAGGTGTTGCGGACGAGGTACGTATATTAGCGGAAAGAACCGAGGCATCTGCAAGGGATATAGCTAAATTAATTGGTGAAACCCAGGCTGAAGCAGAGAGAGCTGTAAGATCCATACAGAAGAGTTCAAAGGAAGTAGAAGTAGGAATAACACTTGTTCAAAGTAGTGGTGCTTTTTTTGAAAAGATTTCAGAATCTGCACAATCTGTTACAAATCAAATTAAAGCGACTTCGAATCATTCAAGTGAAATTCTAACAGATAATCAAACTATTGTTCAGTTTATAAATGAATTATCACACATTGCGAATACATATGTGAATAGTAGTAGTAATGTGGAGACAAGTATGAAAGAGCAAGAACTATATGTACAAGATATTGCAGAGTTAGCAAATTCTTTAAATTGGCTCTCGCAAGAGTTACAGGGGTTAATAGGGGAATTTAAAAGTAAGTAGGATAGAAGAAGGTAAAGGTATAGGTATAGGGTATGACCTATACCTTTATTTATTCCCACATAAGGGATGAAAGCTTAGGTATATATGTAAAATAGCTAAACGAATAATTTTTTTGCATATTTTGTTGGAAATAGAGCATGATATTACCAAATTCAACGGAGGTGTTTAAAAAATGCAAATTCGCGAAAATAATAATTCAAACGAAATCTTAATAGCAGCTGCAGCAAGTGCAATTGAACAAATGAAATATGAAATTGCTCAGGAGTTTGGTGTTACACTTGGACCGGATTCAACTGCGCGAGCAAATGGTTCAGTAGGTGGAGAAATTACAAAACGTTTAGTTCGTATGGCGCAAGAGCAGCTATCTGGTCAATATAAAATTCACTAAAACTAAAGGTATATCCCATTGAAGGGATATACCTTTTTAATTTGTTTTTAAAGAGGATCGTTACATTTTTTATTGTTGGCTAAGTTTAGAAACAGCAAATTTAGCTGTAAAATTCATTTTCTTCATGTACGTAGAATTTACACCTGCTTGAAATTGTACAGAAATATTACCGTCTTTTTGCGCTTTAAATACGCGACCATATGGGGAATTAGCATTGAATGTGCCAATTACTTGATTATCCGCATCAAAGACCGTATAAGAAATTGGGAACCCTGAATTTTGCACAAAGACTGTAAGTTCTTCCCCTTTTTTAAGATTAAATGATTCTTTTTGAGACACTTCATAGGAACTCATAGAGTAGTATTTTGTGACTTCTTGAATTTCTAAATTCGTAGTAGCTGCACTCGCTTTTGATGCCTCAGCCCCTGGTAAGTTCATACCTGAAAATACTGCAATTCCTAGTGCCCCTGCTAAAATCAATTTTTTCATAATAGTATTTCCTCCTTTAATATATTGTGAGATTTGAAACGAAAGTGAAAATTTCAATCCCTGAAACCATTATAGTTACAATGAGAATTATTTTCAATAAGGGTTAGTATGTAATTTTGCATATATAAAGTATTAACATAAGGTAATCAGTCAAGTTTTGAAGTATTCTTAACAGAAGGGAAGGAAAAAATTAAAAAATCATGAATGATATTGTAACCGAACTATATATCTTTTGAGCATATTCCGTCTGCATCAAGTGAATATATTATTAATTTTATTTTTATTTGTTTTTTATTATAAAACATTTTAAGGTTGATAAAGTTTTATTCAATGGAATTATTAAACAAAAATGATAAATTATATGTTATGATGAAAAGGCAATAAAGTACATCATCCTGACTTTATTGTGTATGTTTAGCCTATGTATGTCGTTTGTATTAGAAATAAGAAGTCTCCTTAAAAAGAGACTTCTTATTTTTTGTATGGAGGGGGTATTACAGATGATGGATTATTATCAATTTTTTTAATTACCATGGCAGGCATTGCCTTATTTTTTTATATACAACATGCTGGAAAACCAACGAAAAGAAACAAATGGAAGTTTTTAATTATAGTATTTTTATTTTATCTTTTGAATTATTTATTTCTTAAATTTTTATAAATAAATATAGGAGGGGATACGTATTGAATTCTAAAATATAAGAAAAAGGAAGGGATAATCCTTCCTTTCATCATCCAGTATGCCCATGTGAATATTTAATAACATTTATGGTACTTTGAGAGCCTGTTGAAGAATTTGATCCAAAAGTTACTGTTACAACAATTAAAATACCTAGTAAGCTAACCGCTAATTTTTTCATTTTAATGCTCCTTTTTTAAAGTTTTTTTCACTGGCTTTACTAGCTTCATAAAAATAATAGCTGGCTTTTTTATGATTATTTTCTTTGTAAAATTGGGTTGCTAACTTTTCAGTATATTCATTTATATACTCATATAGTTCTTCTCGTTCAAAATAAGAAATTCCTTCTAAAACAGCTTTTTCTAAATCAGTAGCACAGCTATGTAGATTTATTTTTTCTAAAATATTAAAGTGATGAATATAACCTTCAATTCCCAATTGAGTAGAGAGTTGAAGGCCCTTTTTTATTAATTCTTGAGCAATTTCATGTTCTCCTAATTTATAATGCTCTCTAGCTTCAATGAATACAGCTTTATAATCGCTGGGTAGTTTCTGATTAACTTCGGATAAATATCGTAATGCTACTTCAGATAGATTCTGCGTAGCGTACATAAACCCTAGATTGTGACGGACAATTAAAATATTGTATTCTAAATTTTCTTTTTGGAATGTATCCATAGCAGAGATAAAGTGTTCCTCAGCTAATTCCCATTCCTTTAAGTGAGTGCATGCTAATCCATATAAGTTATTACAGAAGGCAACTTTTAATTCATATCCAGGATGCTTTGAAAATATATCTTTCGCCTTTATTACATGATTAATACATAAAATTGATCTATGTGTATGACAATAGAAAATGGCTAACTCATAATGGAATTCAGCATGTTCAATCTCATCAGGTATGGTTTCTAACAAGTATTCGGCTTTATCGTAATGTATTTTTGCAAGGCTATGATTGCCAGTAACATTGGAATGAATGGCTTTAAAGAAGTGATAATAGTATGAAAGGAAATCGTCTGTAGGAGTTTTGTAAGCATCACTTTGTTTAAAGCTATCTTTAGAAATACTTAAGCTATCAATTAAATATTGATGTCTAAAATCTAGTAGTGAGTAGTATAATAATATCGTTTGATTTTCTTCTATATTATGGATTTTGTTTTCAATTTCTTGTTTAAGTAATTGAGCGGCGTCTACATGCCTAGCCCTAATTTCTTGATACCATTCATTTAATAAATGAGTTATTTGCTCGTTCCCCTGTATATGAACATTCATTGTTCAATTTCATCCTCTCCAAAGATATTATTCAGCAATTAGTATCATATCAAAATTTTACTCTATTAAAATATGTTCTAACTCATTTTTCAATATAAAACAGAAAATTCGGAAATAAAAAAGGTTAAATGTATATAAACACATCCAGTAGAGAGAATATATTATTTAGGATAATTTACAATAACTTTAACAGTAAGTATAATGAAAAATTTGTACTTCAAGTAGAAGGGGGGGTATGGGACCCCATTAGCTAAAGTACTTTTATAAAGGTGTTCACAGGAAATGGAAAAAATTTAATGAATGAATTACAGAAGAGATTATTTATAAGATAACATGGCTTGGTCCTAATGGAGAGAAGGTTAAAATCGTTCGAATATATATAATTTGCGTATTACTTGCACAAAGCGTTGAACTACTCACCACTTAACGTCCTAACGGACTGTTTGAAGTGGGAGATTCCTGCGAACACCGATGTATCCACCAGTTATCTTAGCAGGCTCTACCCGCAGTCCCTACGGTGAGAACATAAGTATCTTGTACGTTGACTCACCACACTCCCTACTTTAGCTTGGTTTTCGCAATTTTGAGAAGCGTGGGGCGATAGAACGTTGAAGATTTTACGGTTGCAACGTTTTTCTGCAACCAACCTCATATCTTCAGTTTTCGAAGAGCAATCTGTACAAGTAAATGATAGCAAATATGTTGGCTTATGCTAATCGACATTCATCTCCCACCTAAAATTGGTGTTTCACACCTTCACATTTTTGAGGAAGGAGTCTTCTGTCGGAAAACAATAAAGGCTGGACCTAATACAGAACCTAACTAACCTAATACATTAAAAGAGGTATATGTTAAGTTTTATAATTTAGAAGACAGCAAACGTCAAAATACCAAATACTAAGCATCCAAAATGTTTGTAAAGATTTAATCGTTTTTCTATAATCAATTACAAGCTTTTTTTGCTGTTTGTATGATTACATTCACTAACTGGTTTAGTAGCATGTCCTTGTTTATCTGTACACCAAGATTGAGATTGAAATGCCAGAAACATACCTACCCATCTCTTTTCTTCTTCAAATTGAATAAGGATGCCGCCATCTTGCCAAATTCCATCGTCACCTTTCCAATTAGAGCTATTGCCTTGATTCATATGAATATCATGAATACCTCTACCTGGTGAAAAACCAAAATATTTATCCTTATTTTTTTCATTTTTGAATTTTTCCCCGTAAGCGTATACAGTAGCATTCTTCTCTTTAGCTTCATTAATATATCGATTCACTTTCTCATTTAAATCATTATCTGGTCCATTTTCTGTTGCAGGAAGGGGAATCATTTTTGTTGGATCAAACAGGTTACCACGAACATAATCTAATGCAATGTCTTGGTTATCGTTGGTGACTTGTGTAAATCCTTCTTCTAATGTTGGAATAATTGTGATTTGTTCTGAGTTGAAATCTTCACTTACATAGTATAAAACCTCTGAAGGACTATCTTGAGATGCAACGTTGATGGCAATTCGATAATCATTACCAGCAGCTTTAATATGTACTTCGTAATGAGGAGTACGATCCTTTGAATTTACGGGTCTCACATCAAAAACTTTACCTTTTAATACTCCATATTTAAATAAGGGCATGACTATTAAAACCTCCAGTTTAATTTAATATCGTTGCAAAGTTATAATTTGCTAATGATATCTATTTTATGTATTAATTGAGAGTGATTTTAAATTGGTAGTTTATGAAAATATTCTTATATACCTATAAATGTTTCCTATGTATAGTTTAGTTTTTTAGATAAATAATACATTTGATTTGTGTTTTATTATATAAAAAGGAGATGATTTATATGGATATCGGTAAAATAAATGTAGAAGAATTACAAAGAAAGCTAGCTGAGGCTAATGCAACCTGGGAAGCAGAAGAAACACATTTATCATTACTTACAAGTCAAGAACAACAAAATTGGTTGGGGCTTACACCTCCAACGAATGCACCAAGTATTACGGAAATTGAACTAAAAATACCTTCCATTTTAGAATCCATCCAAACTGAGACTTTAGGAGCAGTAAATTTACCTCCTGTCTTTGACTTGCGAAATATAAATGGGAAAAATTTTGTAACATCAATAAAAAATCAAAAAGATTGTGGCTCATGCGTTTCTTTTGGAACAATAGCCACTGTAGAAGCGAGCTTACGCATGCAACACAATGATCCAAATCTTCAAGTCGATTTTAGTGAGGCTCATTTGTTTTTCTGTCATGGACAAGCTGAAGGTAGAAATTGTAGTACTGGATGGTGGCCTCAAAGTGCGTATGAGGCTTTAAAAACCAAAGGAGTTGTTGATGAATCTTGCTATCCATATGATGAAGGGCTAACAAAAAAAGATTGTAGTGGATTATGTACGGATTCAAATAATCGCCTTACAAAAATTAAAAATTATACAGAATTGACGGGGAACCCTGCAAAAATTAAGGAGTGGTTATCTACTAAAGGACCAGTAAGCGCAGCTATAATTGTTTACCAAGATTTTTTAAGTTATAGAAAAGGCGTATACAAACATGTCACAGGTAATCAGGTTGGAGGACATTGTATATCGATAGTTGGCTATGATGATAGCCAAGGCTGCTGGATCTGTAAAAATAGTTGGAACAACACTTGGGGCGAACAAGGTTTCTTCCGTATAGCATATGGAGAATGTGGAATAGATCATTGGTGTAACCATGGTGTGGATACTATTTAAGACCTTTATATTACGAGGAGAATACTTATAAATAGTTAAATGCAGCTATATTGGATTATTTTGGTGCCAATTGAAGTGAGAAAGTATTATACAAGTACGTTTTTAGTCATAGGATAATTATAATACATTTAAGTTATATGCATCCATCCAAAACGTATCTTAGTTATTATTGAGGATGGATGTATATAGCAAGGAGGTGCTGAATTATGATATTAACCAAACAAGATTCTGGACGTACTGTTACTATGAGTATAGGAGATATTTTTTCTATACAATTAAAGGAAAATCCAACAACAGGATATCGATGGGCATTAGAAGAAATAGAAGGTATTGAATTAGTACAAGATGATTTTAAGTTAAGTAATAATGATATTGGTTCATCTGGTTTAAGAATTTTTCAACTTCGTACCACAAAGGATGGGGTATATGAGATTTATATAAAAAATTGGCAAGAATGGTCAGGGGAAGCCTCAATTGTTGATCGGTTTTATATTACAATTCATGTATCTTAAGTATATATGAATTTTATATTTTTATATTGAATTGTGTTTCAATCACTTATGTTAATCAGTATAATTTTTTATTTAGTATCGAAAATAAACTGTCAGAAATGTCGGTCTCATTCGAATTCTTTCACTACATAATACTGTCAGTACTTGTCTCAACAATCTTGTAGCTTTTAACGTTTATTATTCTGTAGGCCCATTAAAACGTAATTAATATAAAACCGATACCCCTCGTTATGAAAAGGAGAAATCATCTTCATTGTACAACTCTATAACAAATTTATTTCGAAAGAAATAAGTGTCGCTAACAACCGCTGTTATATCATGAATATTACGTATTACATTGTTAAATTTTGCATAGAGAACAGGAACAGTTCCAGTTCTCTATATGATGTAAATATTACTTTCCATTGGGATAAGATGAGATCTTTGTTTATTAATTCAATGGTTTGTTTAAGCACAACTTTATACCAATTGATTCGTACCCAACATTCAAAAGTTGAGATTTAATAATTAGTATATTGCTGTTCCTCTTTAAGGAAATAATTCTATAGTTTCAGCACCTAACACGTGGGGAAATTCTTTATATAGCACCATGATTGGGTTTATGCTTTTTTCTATTTGTTATAAGAAGTTCTAAAAATCTTTCACACCTGTAAGTTTTATTTATCTTTTTACCTAACATAAGATAGATGGAGATATATACAAAGATCATTGTAAATAGATAAAACTCATTTATTTCTAGACTAATCTATTCTGGATCCACAGGTATATTAGTAGTCTATAAAGCTAAAGGTTAGATATAGAAAGGGGAGTCATATCTCAATGCTTCAAATGAAAGTATTACATTGAAGATATGGAGTACAATGATTAACTATTTAAAAACGGAAAAGGAGAAAGGCGAACGATAGGAAAAAGTATGATATATAATATTGATAATAATAACCTTACTATGTAATATATAGTTATATTGTTAGTTTATTTGATTCCGTTTATTCCCACACCTTATGTGTTGTGGTAGAGGTGTAGAAACAAGTTTTGTTCTTGTTTTGATTTTGAAAGGGCTTCTTTGAGCCGATTAGTGTATATAGCTTATTTTGCTATGCACAATTAATCGACTTAAAGAAGTCCTTTTTTTGTTTAAGTGGATATATGTAGAAGACATTGAGTCAGAGAGAAAAATCGTTGTTTAGAAGGAATGTGTAAAAAAAAGAAATAAAGGATAGAACATCTAACAAAAAGAGTTATATGAAATTATAGTAAGTTAAATCTCTTATAGAGATTTCAAAATACCGAAGTAATAAGCGTAGTTAAAGGGGAAGGTCTCAAATTTTTAAAGGGACACAATAATGCATCTATAGAAGAGGAGAATAAAAATTGAAACCAACTAGAGAAAAGTACGTAATTAATGGGGAGTATACAATAGAACGTAAGCTTTTACATAATGAAATCATTAAATTATTTCTAAATGATCAACCGCAGCAAGAGCAAGAACCTGAGGCTATATTACTTGGTGGTGGTTCTGCTGCTGGAAAAAGCTCAATTGGAGAGTTAGTAAGTAAGGGATATAAACATCAGAAACAAAACATGGTTTGGATAGATCCTGATAAGATCAAAGAACAAATACCAGAATATCAAGAGTTAATAGAATCTGGGAATATTGAATTAATGAAACAAGCAGCTTTTTTAGTTCATGATGAAAGTAGTGATATTACCATGAAACTTTTAAAAATCTGCATGAAAAGAAAAATAAATTTTATGTATGATGGTACAATGAAAAATGAAGTAAAATACAAAAAGTTAATTCAACAATTAAGACTAGCAGGTTTTAGCATTAAAGCAATTATTGTAGATGTCCCAATAAAGGTTGCTTTAGAGCGATCCAATTTGCGTTTTAAAGTAACAGGAAGATTGGTACCTCAAAATATAATTGAAGAAAGCCATATGAAAGTAGCAACTACTTTTTCTAACATTAAAGATTTAATAGATTGCTATACTTTATATGATAATACCGGGAAGGAACCAGAAGTTTTTGCTTTTAAAGAATCAAAACGAGTAAAAGAAATTATTGTTGATGAATCTCGAAATAATCAATTTATCGAGAAATCAGCTCTTGTTTTTTAGTGAATATATATCTTATAAATTTTATAAGATAATTAATAGATATTATCCTGACATTTTATTATATTATTGATATAATAAATACAGGAGGCGATATAAATGGAACTGAAAGACCTTATGAATTATATTGAAGAAAACAAAGAAGAACATTTTCATGATTTAATCGCTAAAAATGAACGGGAAATTGCAAAAAAAGAAGAAGAAGAGAAATAAAAAATTTAAAATAGAAGAGTTGACCTTTTGGGTCAACTCTTTTGTTTTTATAAATGGATATAAAATTAAATTTCTCAATTGTTGAGTAAAAGGAATTGCAGAATTTTTCTGTAGAAAAGGTTGTTTGGTATTGAAAATGAAACAGACAATTTGCTAATCATAGGAGAGTTTTTTAGTATTATATTAAATAGAAAATAGCGTAATGAGTTAACGCTTTAGGAGAGAGTATATGAATCATTTTATTGTTATGCAGGGGCATACATATCAAGAGGAAAAAGGATTAGAAATTATTTGGTCACCTAAAAAGGATAGAGGCGGTAATGTACCACATTCATGGAAAAGAATGATGGATGTAAAAGAGGGGGATCGAATCTTTCATTATGTAAAAGGGAATATTGTAGCAGTTAGTATAGCTGAAGAAGATTGTAAGGAATCGAATAAACCATCGATTATGAAAAGTCATGATCAATGGAATGATGAAGGCTATTTGGTATCTTTAAAATATCATGAGTTAGAAAAACCAATTAATATACGTGAGAAATTTGAAGAGATATCGCACCTGTTGCCAATTAAATATTCACCTTTTCAATCAGATGCAAATGGAAACCAAGGTTATTTATATCCATGTAATGAAGAATTAGCCCTTAAATTAATGGAACTAATTGGTGATTCAAACATTTATAAAATAAATGATGAGCAATTAGAGTTAGCAGTTGATCCGGTAAGAAGGACAGAAAACAATACATTAATTCCGGTTATAGCTGAGACGGAATCCGAAGTAAAAGCGAAAATCCGAATTGGACAGCAAAAATTCAGAGAAGAATTAATGGAGATTTGGAATGGAAAATGTGCATTATGCGGAATAAATTTACCAGAATTGTTAAGAGCAAGTCATTCTAAGCCATGGAAAGATAGTACAAGTATGGAACGCTTAGATCCGTATAACGGTGTACTACTGTGCTGTAATCATGATGCTCTTTATGATAAAGGGTTTATCACATTTGATGGACAGGGACGACTGCATATTTCCTCATTAATAGTGGAAACAGATTATTTGAAATTTGGATTAATACCAAAAGCTAAGATAGGAATTCAACCGGAGAATAAATTATACTTTAAGTGGCATAAGAGGAATATTTTTAAAGTAAAATAGTATAATTTTTAACTTCAAGGACAGGAAGAACATAAGAGAGACGAATTGTGTTATCCAGTAAAGGGGAATGGTACGTGTATAACTGTAATCAATGTGGAACAGAAATGATTATGCAATTACAAGATAGATATAGAGAATATTGTCCCAAATGTGAAGGGCTTAAACCAAATAACTTGGTATACTATAATCTATATGAATTACTAGATTATATGGAAGCGAATCGCTACATGAGTAAGGAAAATATGCTACATAATTTTTTGAAGTGGGAGTTTGATTTAACAAAAGGGAATATATTTAAGTTATATCTAGGCGTAGATAAATATGATCAATTCAATGATGAGGATTTTACAAGACAATTAGAGGACTATATGAAGGGGATTCGATTAAAATTAAATGTTAAATATGAAGATGATTATATCTGGATTAAGGTTAATTAGATGGAATTATAGATGTAATGAATTTTGTTTTAAAGAGATAGTAAGTAATTGAGAGGAGATTAATAGTGATGGAAGATTTGCAAAAGGCAGTAATAAAGTTTCGAGATGAGAGAAATTGGGGGCAGTTTCATAATGCGAAGGATCTAGCAATCTCCTTAAATTTAGAAGCATCAGAGTTGCTTGAGACTTTTCAATGGAAGTCTAGTGAAGAAGCAACAGAGACGAAAATGCAGGAAATAAAAGAAGAAATGGCCGATGTAATGATTTATTTACTTATGCTAAGTGATAAATTAGATATCGATCTAGAAGAAGTAGTACATGCTAAGTTGGAAAAGAATGCAGAGAAATATCCTGTAGAAAAAGCATTTGGAAGTAATAAAAAATATAACGAACTGTAAAGCGATAATCGTTTTACAGTTTTTTGAAATGGTTATGAGAAAGCAGATGGTTGAGATCATGATTTGGATGTATGGATTGTATTTTAAAAGTATGCAATCCACACATCCTCAAATAATCTTAAAATTAAAAAATAGGGAGTTATTCAAATGCTATCATTTGCAGCAAAATTATCTTCATTTTACATAATTAAAAAGAAGCGAAAAGAGTTTGAGCAAGGTTGTATCAGAGATCCTAAAATGGATGGAATACCAGTAGTTTATATTCAACGAGATAAAAAGAATTTATATGTAGGTAAGTCCACAGATATTTATGGCCGTTTCATTGCACATTTAAATGATGAAGATAAAACATTCAAGGAAGTTATTGTGATAAAGAGTGATTTATTTAATGAAAGCTCAATTAAACATATTGAAACATTATTAATTGAATATTTATTAGCGGATGAAAAATTTAACTTACTGAATAAAGTCAGAGGACAAAAAATTCATTCCTATAATGGAATTGAAAATGTTGAAAATATGTTTGGAGAAATTTGGGCTCAGTTAATGAAAGAAGGTATAGCTAGTGAGAATTTAGGTGAGATACATAATAAATTTATTTATAAATATTCACCATTTAAAGAGTTATCGGCAAATCAAATTGAGGTTTGCAAAGACATTTTTAATACAATGCTTACTACATCAAATAGTCGACATTTGATTACAGGGGACCCGGGTACCGGTAAAACAATTGTATTAACAAATATCTTATATGCGCTTGCTTATGATGATAAAACTGGTAAAGCACGTGAGGGGCTGTCTCATGAAGACATTGCACTTATTGTCCCACAAAATCATTCTTTAAATTTATATAAGAGTTTAATGAAAAAACTAGGTTTACAAGGTATTACAGTACTTTCACCTTCATTATTTATTAAGAAAGCAAAAAGTAGAGGATCTAAATATAAATATGTTTTTGTAGATGAAGCTCATCGTCTGAAACAATATTTTGGTAAACAAGCACGTGATTTAAAACATTTAGTTACTGATGATGGTTATACAAATGAGTTGGAATTAATAGAAACATTTGCATATCATTTAACAATAGTTTATGATCCATACCAAACGATTCGACCAGCAGATATAGATACAGATGCATTCCAACGGTTGACAGCGAATTATAAGAGGCATCCCTTACATAAACAATTCCGTTTAAAATCTGGAGATCAATATCTAGCATGGCTTCGTAAATATTTACAAATAGCAAATAATGTTGGAGTGTATGAAGAAGGGTTATTGCAGGGCTATGACTTTAAGGTAATGGACTCTATTACAGAATTAAATGAATCTATGAAAATGTTAAATGAAAAACATGAATTATGTCGTGTAGTCGCAGGTTATTCTTGGGAATGGATTACACAAAAGGATAAAAATCACTATGATATAAAAGATCCCGTTACAGGTGAGACATTCAAATGGAACTCAAAGGTAAAAGGTTGGATTAACTTTGAGAATAGTATAGAGGAAATAGGATGTATACATACTACACAAGGTGCGGATTTAAATTATGTTGGAGTGATTTTAGGAGCTGAAATTGATTGTGATTACGCAGGTGAAGAAAATGGAGACTATGATTTAAATAAGGCTAAGATTGTAGTGAATCCAAAAGAATATAAAGATCGAAACGGTCTTCCAATTAAGGGAACAGATATAAATAATGAGGAGTTAACATCCTATATTAAACGTATTTATTATGTATTATTATCTCGCGGAATAAATGGATGTTATGTCTATGCAGTAAATCAAAATATGCAAAGATATTTAAAGGAGATAGCAAAAGTAAGTCAATAATTATGAAAAGGGGTTACCTTTAATGCGGTAGTCCCTGCCAATTAGA
The DNA here is from genome assembly GCF_003458115.1 of Bacillus sp. ISO11. Taxonomy (NCBI): domain Bacteria; kingdom Bacillati; phylum Bacillota; class Bacilli; order Caryophanales; family Bacillaceae; genus Bacillus; species Bacillus sp. ISO11. Next base: position 93,473 of record NZ_QXCO01000020.1, read on the forward strand.
TGGCATTTAATAAGTATTTAAAAAGCCTTACTACACACAAATTGTAGTAAGGCTCTTATTATCTCTATAGAAATAAGGATTAGAAAATAACTTATCCCCTCGGAAGAAAAAAGACTTTATTTTAACTTCCCTATTGATAGGTTAACACGATAATTCCCATATTTTAATAGTCGCCCTAGAAAGTTATCCAATTCTTCATTAGAAGAAAAATGTGTTTTTAATAAATAACATCCTTCACCACTTACACGATGTACTTCAGATATTTCTTCTTCTTTTTGAAAGAAGTTCATAAACTCTTGATGATTAGCTGATGTGACAAACAAAGTAACAAATGCAGTCACTGTTTGTCCTAGTTTGATTCGGTTTATTGCGATTGTATATTGTTCAATAATCCCTAAATCCTCTAATCTCCTAATTCGATTTCCTACAGCCTGCCCAGTCATATGTATTTTTTGACCTAGTTCTTTCCATTGTATTCTTGAGTTTTCTCCTAATAATTTCAGTATCTCAAAATCTGTTTGATCAATAATATAAACCAATCCTTTCATCGTGAAAGTAGAAAAGCAGAAAGTGTTTCGCCAACTTATTCAGCTTATCGATACAATTCACTATACTAAGTTTATCCTCTTACATCGCATTGTTTATCAGTTATATTTACTTATAACACAGAGGACGCAACAAAAAAATACATCTAGATTTAAAGGAGGTTACAAATATGTTATTACAAGATATTTTATCGTTCAATGAAAAATTTGTAGAAAATAAGAAATACGCCCCCCGTGAAGCAACAAAAATGCCTAAGAAACGTATGGTTGTTGTTTCTTGCATGGATGCTCGTTTAATTGAGCTACTTCCAAAAGCTTTAGATATACACGATGGAGATGCAAAAGTTATCAGAAATGCAGGTGGTAAGATTGCTTCTCCTTTCGATAGTGTTATGCAAAGTGTTGTAGCATCAGTATATGATCTAAATGCAGATGAAATCTTTCTTATCGGACACCATAGATGTGGTGCAAGCCAAACTAATCCCAAAGGAACACTTCAAAAAATATTAGATCGTGGAGTAGCTTCACCAGAAATTTTAGCAGCAATTGAATATGCTGGTGTTGACCTTGAAAAATGGCTATTTGGATTCGATGATATCTGTGATTCGACTCAAGCTAATGTTGATTTAGTAAGAAATCATCCACTTATTCCAAAAGATGTTCCTGTACATGGTTTAGTTATTGATCCTCACACAGGTAAATTAGATGTAGTAGTTGATGGATATAAAACATTAAATGGTATGAAACATTAATCATTACTTAAATGAAGGGAAGTTATTAAATATGAATAGACAAGAAGCTACGCAAAAAATTATGGAAGCAAAAATCGCAAAAGGTTTAACATGGGAAGAAATTTCAAAAGTAAGTGAAAACTCTGAGACTTGGGTTGTAACAGCATTATTAGGGCAGGCTACAATGACACGTCCGGAGGCAGAAAAAATCGGTAAACTATTAAAATTAGATGAAGAAGTAGTTCAGGCATTAACAGTAGTTCCACTTAGAGGTCAAGTAATGCAAATGCCTCCGACAGACCCAATCTTATATCGATTATATGAAATGATGTTACAATACGCACCAACTCTTAGAGAATTAATATTAGAAAAAGCTGGAGAAGGTGTAATGAGTGCAATCAACTTCAATCTAGGTGTGGATACACAAGAAGATCCAAAAGGTGGCGATCCTCGTATCGTTATTACACTTAACGGGAAATTCTTACCGTTCCGTACTTGGTAATTAATTAAAAATCTATCTATATAATTAAAATGATTTTATAGAGTTACAAAATCCATCCTTTTTAATTTAACTGTATAGAAAGGATGGATTTTTACTATGAGATTCTTTTTCGGTAAAGGAGAATAATATGAATAAAAAATACTTTAATACAAGCTTTAATATTCTACAGTGGTTTGTTTTTTTATTAGCAAATGCAATTGCATTGCCTATCATTATTGGTGGCATATTCCATTTATCAGTAGAAGATATTTCAACATTAATGCAGCGAACTTTTTTAGTCGTGGGAATAAGTTCATTTATACAAGCATGGTTTGGGCATCGCTATCCCATAGCGGATGGTCCAGCCGGTTCATGGGTAAGTATATTTGTCATACTGGGACAAGTTGCTATGCATCAGGGACAAAGTGCAAAAGACGTGTTGCAACTTTTAGAAGGTGGGTTAATTATTGCAGGTATATTACTCTTCGTTCTTGGTATAACAGGTCTTGTTCATCGAATCTTACGTTTATTTACTCCTTTAGTTACAGGGACATTTCTTTTAATTTTAGCACTTCAACTTAGTGGTGTGTTACTAAAAGGAATGATGGGATTACAAGGATCTGCAACTCATCCTGATTATCCAACAGCTACTATTGCGCTCTTTGTTTTTGCCCTTATTACTTTCTTATCAATTAAAGAGACAGGATGGATGAAAAGGTACGCTGTGTTACTTGGAATTTCATGTGGTTGGCTTTTGTATGCTCTTTTAGGAAAATCATCTTATATGCCTTCACACACAACGCTAGTTAAGTTACCAGAGATATTTGCTTGGGGCACACCTAGATTGGATATTGGAATGACCCTAACTGCAACTTTATTTACATTTCTTTTAGTTGCAAATACAATTGCGGCTATTTCAGCTGTAAAACAAGTAGCTCCCTTATCTAAAGAAAATGAAAAGCAAACACTGAACCGTGGTGTATGGGTCGGAGGTATATCACATATTATCTCGTCGTTGTTTTCTACAATGGGTATTGTACCATTACCTGCATCAGCAGGATTTATTCAATTAACAGGACAAAGAAAAGTGAAGTCATTCCTTATAGCAAGTCTTATATTAGCAGGAATTTCTTTTGTTCCCTCAATCGTAAGCTTTATATCCTTGCTTCCAGGCCCTATTGCCAATGCTGCACTTTTAGCAACATTTGTCCAAGTAATAGGCATTTCATTTCAATCGATTTTACGCGAAGAATTAAATCAGCGCCAATTAACTATATTAGGAATTACATTATTAATGAGTTTAGGAATAATGTTTCTTCCAGAAAGCGCATTTAGTGGCATTCCTTCTTCCTTACAATATGTTTTAAGGAATGGATTGCTCGTGGGTACCGTCATTGTCATTTTATTGGAACAGTTTTGGAAAGAGTAAAGTATTTATAGGCTTTTTCATTTAGAAGAAAATAAAGAATGAAAATCAGCATTTGGAAATATTTTAAAATATCTTGATATAAATCTATGTATTTTGTAATATATAGGTATATTGTTAGTTTATTTGATTCCGTTCATTCCCACACCTTATGTGTTGTGGTTGAGTTGTAGAAGTAAGTTTTTTTCTTACTTTAATTTTGAAAGGGCTTCTTTGAGCCGATTAGTGTAATTAGCTTATTTTGCTATGCACAATTAATCGACTTGAGGAGGCCTTTTTTGTTTGGGTTTAAACAGGTATAAATATATATTTCTGTATAAAACAACAGATTAAGATAGGAAATTTATATAGGGGGAGAAAACATATGAGTAATTGATTTGTTTATCAGGGAAATTGGAGGGATATGTAGTTTTTTTACGTTAAATGTATACACGGATATATGAAACTGTGATTGTAAAATAGATACATAATAGATTTACGAATCGCAGCAAAAATAATTATATAGAAGTTTTGTAGACGACATAAATGTACTCATTATAAGAAGGATGAATAGAATTTTACTGTGAATTTTTTAAAAAACGTATCAATTGATACGTTTTTTATTGTAATTCTAGTAAATATGAGGTACGATTTGAAAGGGGAAAGAATTTTAATGCATATTAGCTTTCAAAATAGGGAGACAAAAAAGCACACTAATTTTACAATCGGGGAGATTGAGCAGTACATATTAGAGTTTAAAAAATTAATTAAAAATAATCGATTTACGGTTTCTCGAAATGAAAAAAGGAAAGAGAATAGTGAATTTTTAGAGGCTAATAAGATTAACGCTAGTAAAGTGAAAGAGATTCTTCTTAATATAGGAGTACGTGATTTTTGTTATGCAGTTGATAATAAAAATCCAAATTTTGCTCATGAAAAATTGTATATCTTTTGTCCACAATATGAGTTAGATAATTGGGGACAAAAGAAGTCGGTAGACATATATATTAAGATGAATCTAATTGAAAATAAGGACAGGAACAAATACATGATTGTTGTTTCTTTTCATAAAAGGAATAAACCAGTCACTTATCTTTTTAGGTAAAGATAAGTGACTAATGGTTTTAGAATGAGGGAGGATTTTTATGTTGGTTTTATGTGAGTTTTGTCGAGATATGGTAAAGTATTCTACTAAAGATGTTTCAAAAGTGACAGTCATTAGAGGGAAGCAATATCATTATGTAGGTAAAGAAGCAAATTGCGAGGAGTGTAAATCTGAAATATTTGTTCCTAACATTCATGATTATAATTTAGAACAATTAGATCATGCCTATAGACAACAGGAACAGTTAGTTACTATTTCTGAAATAAGAGAGGTTTTAGAAAAATATAAGATTGGAAAACGTCCATTGTCTTTACTTTTAGGTTGGGGAGAGGTTACCCTAACAAGGTATGTAAATGGAGATATTCCGACGAAGCAGTACTCGGATATATTGAAAAGATTAGGTAGAGATCAATCTTTTATGCTAGATATTTTGGAAAGAAATAAAGATTTAATTACTCAAAAAGCATATAGAGTCTCTAAAGAAGCAATCGCAAAGCTACAGGAAAATGATGATATTCCTTCTACGCAGACTACGAAAATCGAGGAAGTTGCTAACTATTTGCTATATAAAAATGATGATATTACTCCTTTAGCTCTTCAAAAGCTGTTATACTATGCGCAAGGATTTTGTAAGGTGTTTACTGGGACATATTTATTTGAAGATGATTGTGAATTAGGAAGTCATGGCCCGGTATATCGAGTTATTTTTAATAAATATAAAGTATATCAGTACGACAATCTTGAAGTTAATTATGATAGTACAAATCAATTAACTCAAATAGAAAAGGAAATATTAGACTGTGTAATCAATACTTTAGGTTGTTATAGTGGGAAGAGTTTAGAAAAAATGATTCTATTTGACTTACCATGGGAAGTTACGCATCTAGAATTAGAAGATAATGATCCTGGTAAACCTATTATGGAAAAAGAAGAGATAGATAATTGCTTTAATACAATGAAACAGGCATATAATTTAGTTACAATTTCTGATATAAAGAAATATGGCATAAAAGCATTTGAAAATATAAACAATTCAATGTTGTAACTATATCATTTTTAATATGATTGATATATGAATTTTTTACTGTTAATCAGGCCTCTATAAAGGTATTAAAAGATAGTACTAATTACAAAAGGTTAGGATTGCAGAATATAAACATTATTAACACGATGTAAATATGCATATTAAATAAAAAGTAAAGTGGATTGATACATTATATGGTAAAATGATATATATGAAAACGTCTTATGAAGTAAATTTTACGCTTTGGACCTTTAGCTCAGCTGGTTAGAGCAAACGGCTCATAACCGTTCGGTCGTAGGTTCGAGTCCTACAAGGTCCACTTATAAACAAGGAGAAAGCACTCAAATGAGTGCTTTCTCCTTGTTTATAATAAATAAAGGGGATTGTGACATGAAAATAATTGATTTAGAGACAGAAAGAAAAAAGAAGGGAAAATTAATGGTAACTATTCCAATTATAGAACTAATATATGGAGAAAAAGGGGAAATTGAATTTAAAGTAGTGGGAAAAAAAGTTGTTCCGCAATCCATGTTAGAGATGTATAAAATCTAGAAATTTAGACGAGTTATGTTTTAAGCTGAGTAAAAATAAAGGGATGCCCTAGATATAGTACTAGGACATCTCTTTTTGTTTTAACGACATTTAATTTATTATGATTTATAGGGTACTTATTGCATGTATATACTTATTACTTAATCCTAACCTACATCGTTTTAAAATTAGGTTATCGTATTAATTTGTAAGAAAGGATGAACGTGGTCCAGCAAGACATGCATCTATACGATCTACTTGACCTTTTGTAAACATAACCATAGTATCATCATCAACATAATCCATATAGTTCATAAACATATCGCCATCAGGTCCATTGTTACAAGAAGTATGTGGAAATGTTATTACAGGACGACCAGGTGCACCTTGTGAACTACCAACATTATCTCCTCCTTGATTAGGCGTATCATCAACTCGATCAGAGCCATTGCATGCATTTGCATCATCACCCCAAATATGGAATAAATTGAACCAATGGCCAATTTCATGAGTAGCTGTACGTCCTAGATGGAAAGGTTTTGCAGCAGTACCTGTAGTACCAAATGCAGTGTATGTGATAACAACGCCATCTGTTTTAGGTGGTCCACCAGGGAATTGCGCGTATCCTAAAAGGCCGTCCTCTAATTGACATACCCATAAATTTAAATATTTGTCAGCTGGCCATGCATCTGCTCCATCTGTACTTTGTGATTTGACAGAATTATCATCTGCTGAAAAAGCTTGTTTAGTTGTATGGGTACGAGTAATACCATTTGTTTGATTTCCGTCAGGGTCTTTTGTAGCAAGAAAGAATTCAACTCTAGCATCACTTACAGAATGTTTAAATGCAGAAGGTACATTTGCTACATCAGAGTTCGTTGCTCGAAAATCGCGATTTAAAACATCAATTTGACTATTAACTTGTTTCTCAGAGATGTTTTGTTCCTCAGTATTCCATACAACATGAACTACTACAGGAATTTTGACAACTGGTCTTTCTGATGATGCTAAGCGTGCATTATTCAGAAATTCATTCGTTATACTTTCAATTTTAACACGTGCATTTTTATATTCTTCAGATTCATTTAGTAATTTATGATGAAGCTCAATAGTTGCGCATCTACGCACAGTAGGTGTATTTGTTCTTTCTGATGAGTTAGTTTGATTTGGCATTTTAATTTCTCCTTTTTAGTTGATATTGTGTAAGTTTCAGTCATTGTTCCAGGAAATGTTTGATTCGAAAATTATTGTATAAGCGTTTATTGTTTTTTATTTTTAATAAATTCTTCAGTCATTTTCTCAATTTTTTCTCGTTCTTTTCGATATTCTTCAGATTCCTTCAATAATTTTTCATGCATACTCATAGTTCCACAATTACGTCTGGTAGGGGGAGTTTGTTTAGAATCGTTTGTTGAGTTATTGAAACTTTCTTGATGGGTAAAGTTGTTCATGAGAATTCTCTCTTTCATTCTAAATTTGTAACTTGAGAAGCAATAAAAGCTACATTCATTCGTAAAATATCGAGAGCAAGCGGATAATGGATATGTTCAAGAGTATCGTTTGCGGTATGGTCATTAGGATTCAAAGAGTCTTCGCCCTCTATTGTTAAAACAGCAGGGATCCCCTTATTAAGAAAAGATACATGGTCGCTATCAAATGGATTTAGAGATACCTTAACATCGAGATTTGTATATAAAGATGCTACATTTTTTAATCCATTAATGAGCTCTTCAGATAAAGGTGAACCTTCAATTAATACTGCTGGTGTCGAAGTATTTAATTTTCCTATCATGTCCATATTAATAACTGCTCGAATGCGATTTTTATCTGGAGTAGTTAGGTTCTCAACATATTGTTTACTACCTAATAATCCTTGTTCTTCTCCTCCAAAAAGGATAAAACGCAGATCATGTTGTACGGGAATATCTTTGAATACACGAGCAATTTCCAAAACTCCTGCACTACCACTGCCATTATCATCGGCTCCAGGAGCATTAGATGAAGGCCCTCCACTATGGTTAACAGAATCAAGATGTGCAGTAATAATAATTAAGTGTTTCTCTTCATCAGGATTTGTGCCCATTTTATTTGCGATAACATTTTGGCTATTTTCATTGTTTACGCGTATTGTTTCGCTACTAGTTGTATATCCCATTTCATTTAATATCTCACGAGTCCATGTTGCGGCTTCTTCATAAAAAGAGCTAGTAGAAAACCTTGTTGGATATGAAACTAAATGGGTTAAATATGATTGGAACTGATTTTCGCTTACTTGATTGACTAGTGATTGTATAGAATTTACAGTTGTAGAATGATTACGAAAACTGCCGGAAACAAGTAATTCATTTTTAAGATCATTAGTACCACCAGGGAAAATAGGTGTTTTCATTCTTATAGTTTCACCACCTTAATTATATTTTTGCTTAGAAAGCAGTATTTCAAATATAACTTGTGAACGAACTCATTTGTTTATACAAGTATTAACTGGAAAATTTGCATTTATAATGGTTAATTATTTTTTGATATATATGAAATTACATGAAGTTATTGGATATAAATACCATTTGGAAGTATTGTTTAAATCTTAGATAATCCTCAAAATTTTCAGGGTTAGAGAAATATAAATATTTTATTTTAAAAGTGTAGATGAAATACCTAGTGAAGTAAAACTGATACATGCTCGGTTAGTATGGGAGAAAAAGAAGAAAGGAAAGGACATAGCTATTGCGGTTTTAGATACGGGTTGCAATATTAATATACAGACGTTATTCTTTCCTATGATTTCTCAGAAAGAATAACGCCTTTTTCATTTTAGAGAGTATTTTGTCTTGTTAGCTTGATAGCGATAGGGTAGCGCCATCAAAACGCAAATTTCGTACACTAAGAGAATTTGGGAAGAGCTAAGGCTCTGATTCCCTTAAAGGACAAAACGAAGGAGAATTCCTAACATTGAACTACTCACCACTTAACGTCCTAACGGACTGTTTGAAGTGGGAGATTCCTGCGAACACCGATGTATCCACCAGTTATCTTAGCAGGCTCTACCCGCAGTCCCTACGGTGAGAACATAAGTATCTTGTACG
>NZ_QXCO01000100.1:0-474 GCF_003458115.1 Bacillus sp. ISO11
GTGTTCAAGGTAACACAGGTGCTACTGGTGCCACTGGACCTCAAGGTGTTCAAGGTAACACAGGCGCTACCGGCGCTACTGGTGCTACTGGACCTCAAGGTGTTCAAGGTAACACAGGTGCTACTGGCGCTACTGGACCTCAAGGCGCTCAAGGTAACACAGGTGCTACTGGTGCCACTGGACCTCAAGGTGTTCAAGGTAACACAGGCGCTACTGGACCTCAAGGTGTTCAAGGTAACACAGGTGCTACTGGCGCTACCGGTGCCACTGGACCTCAAGGTGTTCAAGGTAACACAGGTGCTACTGGTGCCACTGGACCTCAAGGTGTTCAAGGTAACACAGGCGCTACTGGACCTCAAGGTGTTCAAGGTAACACGGGTGCTACTGGTGCCACTGGACCTCAAGGTGCTCAAGGTAACACGGGTGCTACTGGTGCCACTGGACCTCAAGGTGTTCAAGGTAACACAGGTGCTA
>NZ_QXCO01000021.1:0-100502 GCF_003458115.1 Bacillus sp. ISO11
AGATTTCCCATAGCGTAAGCTAGTAAGATCTCTGAAAGATGATCAGGTTGATAGGTTCGAGGTGGAAGCATGGTGACATGTGGAGCTGACGAATACTAATAGATCGAGGACTTAACCATATAATATGAAGCAATGTTATCTAGTTTTGAAAGAATATAAAAAACTTGTTGACTTTCAAAAGTAAATGAGTTACAATAATTCTTGTCTTAAATGAATACAGTCTGGTAATGATGGCAGAGAGGTCACACCCGTTCCCATACCGAACACGGAAGTTAAGCTCTCTAGCGCCGATGGTAGTTGGGACCTTGTCCCTGTGAGAGTAGGACGTTGCCAGGCAAAATGGAGGATTAGCTCAGCTGGGAGAGCACCTGCCTTACAAGCAGGGGGTCGGCGGTTCGATCCCGTCATCCTCCACCATATATGTCGGAGGGGTAGCGAAGTGGCTAAACGCGGCGGACTGTAAATCCGCTCCTTCGGGTTCGGCAGTTCGAATCTGCCCCCCTCCACCATTCTTAATTAATGGGCTATAGCCAAGCGGTAAGGCAACGGACTTTGACTCCGTCATGCGCTGGTTCGAATCCAGCTAGCCCAGCCATTAAGAGCCATTAGCTCAGTTGGTAGAGCATCTGACTTTTAATCAGAGGGTCGAAGGTTCGAGTCCTTCATGGCTCACCATTTTAATGAAATATGCGGGTGTGGCGGAATTGGCAGACGCACTAGACTTAGGATCTAGCGCCTTTGGCGTGGGGGTTCGACTCCCTTCACCCGCACTTTTAATAAAATAACTCATACATGTCTTGCGGAAGTAGTTCAGTGGTAGAATACAACCTTGCCAAGGTTGGGGTCGCGGGTTCGAATCCCGTCTTCCGCTCCAATTTTCAATATGACATGCCGGGGTGGCGGAACAGGCAGACGCACAGGACTTAAAATCCTGCGGTGGGTGACCACCGTGCGGGTTCGACCCCCGCCCTCGGCACCATATGCGCCCGTAGCTCAATTGGATAGAGCGTTTGACTACGGATCAAGAGGTTAGGGGTTCGACTCCTCTCGGGCGCGCTTTTATTAACGGGAAGTGGCTCAGCTTGGTAGAGCACCTGGTTTGGGACCAGGGGGTCGCAGGTTCAAATCCTGTCTTCCCGATATTCCCAAAAAACATGGGGCCTTAGCTCAGCTGGGAGAGCGCCTGCCTTGCACGCAGGAGGTCAGCGGTTCGATCCCGCTAGGCTCCACTTTATTTAATATATGTCTCGGAGGTATACCCAAGTTCGGCTGAAGGGATCGGTCTTGAAAACCGACAGGCGGTGAGAATCGCGCGGGGGTTCGAATCCCTCTACCTCCTCCATTTTTTCTTTAATGGTTTAGACATATAATAATAAAATATTTATTTTTTCCTTCATGGAGGTATACCCAAGTTCGGCTGAAGGGATCGGTCTTGAAAACCGACAGGCGGCGAGAGTCGCGCGGGGGTTCGAATCCCTCTACCTCCTCCATTTTTTAAAACTTTATATTGTCGCGGGGTGGAGCAGCACGGTAGCTCGTCGGGCTCATAACCCGAAGGTCGCAGGTTCAAATCCTGTCCCCGCAACCAAATGGTCCCGTGGTGTAGTGGTTAACATGCCTGCCTGTCACGCAGGAGATCGCCGGTTCGACCCCGGTCGGGACCGCCATTTATGTTGGCTCGGTAGCTCAGTCGGTAGAGCAGAGGACTGAAAATCCTCGTGTCGGCGGTTCGATTCCGTCCCGAGCCACCATTTTTTTATGCCGGCTTAGCTCAATTGGTAGAGCAACTGACTTGTAATCAGTAGGTTGGGGGTTCAAGTCCTCTAGCCGGCATCATTTAGGGGCATAGTTTAAAGGTAGAACTGAGGTCTCCAAAACCTCCAGTGTGGGTTCGATTCCTACTGCCCCTGTAAAGTATATGGGCCTATAGCTCAGCTGGTTAGAGCGCACGCCTGATAAGCGTGAGGTCGATGGTTCGAGTCCATTTAGGCCCACCATATATTATTCCGCAGTAGCTCAGTGGTAGAGCTATCGGCTGTTAACCGATCGGTCGTAGGTTCGAGTCCTACCTGCGGAGCCATGGCCCGTTGGTCAAGTGGTTAAGACACCGCCCTTTCACGGCGGTAACACGGGTTCGAATCCCGTACGGGTCATACAAAAAAGAGTCAGCATTATGCTGACTCTTTTTTATTTTGTTAATCCTTTTTATTACGTTACTTTCCAGAAATAAATAAAGGAATTTTGGAAAAGCTATGGTATGTATAAAAAGGAGGAAATAAATAATGACACGAGTTAGAGACTTAATGAGTACCCATATTGTACATTGTACACCGCTAGACAATGTATATGAGGCAGCTGTTAAAATGAAGGAAGAATCAGTTGGATTAATTCCAGTTGTTGAAAATGAGCAAGTTGTTGGGCTTGTTACTGATCGTGATTTAGTCGTTCGAGGGATTGCTGAAAAACATCCTGGATCTAATAAAATTACAAATGTGATGACAACAAATATTATCTCAGTTTCTCCAAATGATTCTATTGAAAAAGCTACAGAGCTAATGGCACAGCATCAAATTAGACGATTACCAGTAGTTGATAGTGGTCAACTTATTGGCATGTTAGCACTAGGAGATTTAGCTATAAGGGAATCAGCAGATGATCAAGCTGGATTTGCCTTGAGTGAAATCTCAGAGCGTACAGAGTAAATTGAAACTTTAATTAACCGAGAGTTTAATGGTCACTCATAAAGAGCTAAATTATATATAAATTTCAGATACATTATTCTAGCATATATGGATTAAACTAATATGTTAGCGTGATGTATCTGAGACATTATATAATAAGGATACGGTTAATAATTTCGACATTTTTTTAAAATTTGTTATTCTTAATTTTTAATAAGAGAAAAGATGATATACTGATAGATATAAGTATTATGATAGATTTTGAATATAACAATATTAATTTTTAGTGGTGCGATAATAAATTAATATTTCCTACATAGATGAAAAGGGAAGGGGAATTATATGAAGGCTGTACAGGGCGATCCAAATTGGAATTTGGTTACAGATACATATATAGAACCAAATAATTTCGCTGAATTATTTTCTTTGCTTGTACCTTGTCACCCAAAAGGTGAGGGGAAAGAACGAACTATATTAGTATGGAAAGAGAAAGAATTTTATAAAGAAGAAAATTTAGCGGCATTTATCGTATATGGCATGAATAAAGCAAAGAAATTACCGCAGTTTCATAAAGATGAAATTCCAACTTTAGTGCGTATTCTTCGCTTATGCCAAGAGATTGGTTGGTATGAAGAGGCAAATGATTTTATGATAGCGCAAGGATTAGCTGAGTTTGTTCATACTTCATTGGAATATGAAACATGGGATCTTTTGACGCAATCAGTTGCTTTAAATTATTTAATTATTAAATATCGTATAGGTGAATTGACAGATAGGGATATTGAAATTTGGGATAGAGTTAAATTTAATGAGAAGTGTATAACCGATTGTAAACATTTATTATCTCATAAAGAAGTATTGGAATTTACATTCTTTTATATGTGCAAGAGAGCGAAATCATTATCAAAAGAGCAATTAAATAGTGATATGATGAGTTTAGCAATGTATTGTAATACTTTTGTATATGATTTGTATACACATGATTTATTACGGAAATATCGTAAGTGTACAGATTTCCTATCATATTATGGACCTAGTCAGGCAGTTTTAGCATGTCAAAGAGCTGTATTATCTCAAATTTCCGATCGCTTAGACCCATTAAAGACAACGCATGTAGATGATTATTTATATGTGATGAAAGAAATGATGGAGCATATGACGATAGGAGTAATGGATCGATACGGTCATTTTATTGGAAAGCTACTATCTTATGTGCCATTTTTCGAAATGATACAAGTTCCACAGCATGCATATTATTGTGAAGAATTACTGTATATTTGTAAGGGCATTGAATATAAAGAAGAAACACTACGCAATTATATATTTATACAATTACATGATTGTTTACCATCATTCTTTAGGCTATTTCTTAAAAATAAGCGTTACGCAACGATTCATGATATTCTTTTCTATTGGTGCGATGACGAACAACGAATGAGCTTAGAGAAAAAATATAATCTGAGCTTTATTTATGAAAAATATGCTTGTGGATAAACAATATTTTCGATATGAAAAATTAATATAAATTAAAAAGGATCTCCAGTTTATGTGAGATCCTTTTTTGTTAGTAAAACAAGGAGAAGGTGATTAAGACAAGAAAAAACATTCCATATAGGAGAAGTTGTTCAGTATAACTTCCTTGTATACCAAAAAAAAGTATTGGCTTTCTTATACAAATTCAATATGTATTTTATTGGAGTATCTTTGAAAGATTGGTACACAGTGTCTCCTCTTTCTAAGCTTCTTGTTCTTGTTTTTGTTTTTGGTTATAAGGGACATTAATATATCTAGCTACAAATAATAAAACAGCCATAAAGAATACTGGAAATACAGTAGATAAATAAAAGCCATTACTAATTATATTTGTTATGAGAGCACTCAAAAGAAAAATAGCATTATAAATATGGGCAATTTTTTGTTTTAGTTGCACTTGAAATGATTCCATCATAATTTCTAATGCAACAAAAGCAATAATAATAGATAAAAATACAATGTTTGTATTGTAAATGATTAAACAACAGATTAAACCTAAAAAGGCTACGTATTCAATTATAAGAGGTATATTGCGTGGCATACAATTTACCTAACTAAATATGGCAGTGGATTTACTGCATTTGTTTTTTCAAAATTCCATTCTCCATTATGTAATTCAAAATGAAGATGCTGCCCGTATGAATGACCTGTGTTTCCCATATGACCTATTAATTGTCCAGTTTGTACTTGATCACCAGCTTGTACAGTGCGATCCTTCATATGAGCATAAACAGTTGTATATAATTTCCCATTGATTTGATGCGCAATGAAAACAACATTGCCATAGCTAGCTGAATAATAAGATTTCACAACTTTACCTGCAGCAGCAGCTTGGATAGAGACGTTTCCTGGAGCGGCAATATCTATACCATAATGCATTTGTTCCCAGCGTATATCAAAGGTTGAGCTAATTCTTCCTTGAGCAGGGAATTTGAAAGCAGCTGGAATTGATGAAGGTTGATCTGTTTTAGCTTGTGGTTGATTTTGTACTACATAGTGTTTTGCTACATATCCGTATCCTGTGCCAAAACGAATTTTATACCAAGTTCCTACAGTTTCTACTACTTGTACTTGTGTACCGTTTTGTAATGAACCGAGTAGAGCGCTACTTGTACTAGCGTTGCTACGTACATTTAGATTAGGTGTTGCAACAGTATATTTTGTATTATTTTGAACGGTGATTCCTTTTACTAAGGGTTGTGAACCATTAGAGATGAATGCTTTTTGTACGTAACCTGTTTGGCCATTATGCGATATTTTATACCATTCGCCTTGATCTTCTTGAACGGTAATAAACTTGCCATTTGGTAATACATCTAAAATGGAAGATTCTAAATTAGGTTCAGAGCGAACGTTTAATGCATTAGCATTAACGATGTATTGATCATTAGAATGAAGTTTGTTTTTTAGTAAAATAGCATCTTTTTGTACATAACCTACTTTATTATGAACAGATACTTTATACCACTCATTAGTTGTTTCAAGGATGTTCACTTTTGTATTAAAGCGAATTGTATCAATTGATGTGCTTTTTACGTTATCTTCTGTATGTAATGCTACTTGATCGACTTTGACATACCCAGTTTTAATATTAGATAATTGTTCAGCGTTTGCTTTTTGTACATTTGTTTCACCCATAGAAGGAAGTAAAGAAGCAATCGCTACAGTAGTTGCTGTTAAAGCAGTAGCTTTCATATTCATGGAATAGAGACCTCCTCTAGTTGTATAGTTGTAATTTTATTATAGTATAAAGATATAATATAGTGGGTGTATTCACATAAATGTAATATGAAATCAATATAAAAATAAATTTTTTGAGGATAATGATTCCTTCTTATGCAATTAATTGGGGTTTTATTTTCTAAAATAGAATGTATGTATTGTATAACTTTGATATTCTGTTGATAATTAAGAAAATTAAAAAAGTTGATGATGTCTTATTAGGGTGTTATACTGACAGTGATAATTTTATAGTTTGCTAGGAGAGCTGGTGTTGCCAGCTGAGAGTAGGCCGTAAGCCTTTGATCCTTTTTATTACCTGATCTAGATTACGCTAGCGTAGGGAAGCAATTCGGACACTAACAATGAGTCCCCGTTTCTTTGCGTATAGAAACGGGGCTTTTTTATTTAAAAATTTCATATTGAAACCACTAGGGGTGCTTGATTTGCTGAGAGAGGAATAATCCTTAACCCTTACAACACCTGATCTAGGTAATACTAGCGAAGGGAAGTGGAACATCGAATAAATGTATAACTTTATTTGCTGTAACCACTTCTTATATATAGAAGTGGTTTTTTATTTAGATACATATATTGAAAGGGGATAGAGAAATGAAATTTTGCGATAGATTATTAGAAACTGTGCAACCGGTTTGGGAGATGAGTCATAGTCATCCGTTTGTAGTGGGTATGGGAGATGGCACGTTAGAAAAAGATAAATTCCAGTATTATATTATTCAAGATTATTTATATCTGCTAGATTATGCAAAGTTATATGCGATTGGTGTTGTAAAAGCAACGAATCCACAAGTAATGGGAAAGTTCGCTGAACAAATTGATGGAATATTAAATGGCGAAATGACAATCCATAAACAATATGCAAAAAGACTTGGAATTTCTATAGAGGAGATAGAGTCTGCGAAACCATCTGCTAAAAATTTAGCTTATACAAATTACATGATGTCTGTATCTCAAAATGGCACACTTGCGGAATTAATAGCAGCGCTTCTTCCATGTATGTGGAGCTATTGGGAAATTGGAAAGCGTTTAAATGATATTCCTGGAGCAAGAGATCATGAGTTTTTTGGTGAGTGGATTCAAGGATATAGTTCGGAAGAATACGGTAATCTGTGTATTTGGTTAATAGATTTATTAAATGAAATGGCAGTGGGAAAGTCTGAGACAGAACTAGAAAGATTAGAGGAGATTTTCTTATATTCCAGTCGATTTGAATATTTATTCTGGGATATGTCCTATCGTAAGGAGATGTGGGGATTTGAGGAGCAAGAACATACTACAGTTTCATAATGTTTCTTTTCATTACGATGAGAAACCAATCATCCATGAATTAAATGCTTCTATACATGAGAAAGAGTTTGTCAGTATTATCGGACCGAGTGGATGTGGGAAAAGTACTTTATTTCGCCTTATTACAGGTCTAGAAAAGGTAAGTACTGGACAGATAGAACTGACAGAAACAAAGCACCATCGTGTAGGATATATGCCGCAAAAAGATATGCTTTTGCCGTGGAGAACAATTATTGAGAATGCTGCCCTGCCGCTAGAGTGCCAAGGTGTACAGAAGAAAGAAGCACAAGTAAAGGCAAAGGAACTGTTACATAAATTTGGTTTGCAAGGGTATGAGAAAAAATATCCGAAAGATTTATCTGGTGGTATGAGACAACGTGTATCTTTTATTCGAACTTTATTAACAGGCGGGGAAATATTGCTGTTAGATGAACCCTTTAGTGCGTTGGATGCTTTAACGAAGACCTCTTTGCAAGAATGGTTGTTTGAACAATGGCAAGAGTGGGAAAAAACAATTTTATTCATTACTCATGATGTTGAAGAAGCGTTATTTCTTTCAAACCGAGTTTTAGTAGTGGAACAGCAGCCGATAACGACTTTGACTGAGCGGACTGTACCGCTTGATCATAACAGAACACGAAAAGATTTATATAAACCGGAAGTATTAGCGCTGAAAGATGAGCTTCTTAGTATGTTACAAAGGCAGGTACTTGTGTGATGAACCGATTGAAAGAATTAGTTCCTGCTATTACACTTTCTAGTATTTTACTAGCTGTGTGGGAAATAGGAGCAAGAATTGTAGATGAGATGTACATTTTACCGTCACCTTCTGCGATTGTAATGAAGATATGGAAACTAAAAGACATATTATTTACAGTTCATTTACCTGCAACGTTATACGTCGTTTTAATAGGTGTTGTTATCTCTATCGTATTAGGTGTAGGGCTAGCGATGTTAATGAATGCGAGTACATGGATGGAGAGAGCATTTTATCCATTATTAGTTGCTTCACAAACGATTCCGATTACTGCGCTTGCTCCGCTATTTGTTTTATGGTTTGGATACACAATTTGGAGTAAGGTTGTTGTCACAGTTTTAATTACGTTTTTCCCAATTGCGGTCAATACGTATGATGGACTGCGTAGTACGAAAAAAGAATGGGAGGAGCTCTTAGTTACATATGGAGCAACAAAAAGAGATATTTTTCTTAAATTAAAGTTGCCGTCTGCTCTTCCTTATTTTTTCTCAGCTTTAAAAATTGCAGTTCCGCTTAGTGTTATCGGAGCAGCAATTGGAGAATGGCTCGGTGCACAAGCTGGGCTTGGATATTTCAGTAAGAGAATGATGACGCAGTTAGATGGAGCTGGCGTATTTGCACCTATTGTATTGTTATCATTATTAGCTATTTTCTTCGTCGTAATTATTTCCATATTAGAAAAGAAATTCATTAGTTGGAGGAAGTATTCATGAAATTTTTAAAGCGCATCTTTGTGTTTACATTATTAATTGCAATAATTGCAGGATGTTCGAGTAATTCAGCATCAGACAAAAGTAAAAAAGAGAAAGAAATAACAGTTATGTTAGATTGGTATCCAAATGCGGTACATAGCTTTATCTATGCAGCAATTGAAAAAGGATACTTTAAAGAAGAAGGTGTAAAGGTAAATATTAAATTCCCTTCTAATCCGACTGATCCATTAACGCTGGCAGCAGCAGGGAAGGTGACAGTTGGCTTGTATTATCAGCCAGATGTTGTTATGGCGAGAGCGAATGAGCAAATTCCAGTGAAATCAATTGGGGCTGTCGTACGTTCACCATTAAATCATGTTGTATCACTGAAATCAGCGGGCATTCAATCACCGAAAGATTTAGAAGGAAAAACAGTAGGATACTCTGGAACACCTTTAAGTGAGATGTATTTAAAAACGATGGTAAAAGAAGCTGGTGGTAATCCTGATACAGTGAAAGTAGTTGATGTTGGATTTGATTTAGTACCAGCATTAATTACGAAGAAAGTAGATGCGGTAACAGGGGCATACATTAACCATGAAGTACCTGTTATGCGTCATGAAGGCCATGAACCAGCGTACTTTAATCCAGCTGATTACGGAGTACCAAACTACCATGAGCTTGTGTTTGTAACAGGTGATAAAACGTTGAAAAAAGATAAAGAAGCGTTGCAAGCTTTCTTACGTGGTACGAAAAAGGGCTATGATTTCATGAAGAAAAACCCAGATGAAGCATTGAATATTTTATTAAATCATCAAGAAAAAGAAAACTTCCCACTTGTGCCAGAAGTTGAAAAGGAAAGTATGAAAATTTTATTAGAGAAGATGGAAACGAAAGATGAGCCATTCTTATCAGATTCAAAAGAATCTTGGGAGAAACAAAATAAGTGGCTGAAGGACAAAGGAATGACGAAAGAAACCGTCCCAGCCGATGAACTATTCGAAAATATTTTAAAGTAGGCGAATGAATATGAAAAATGAGCTCCACGTAATCTCAAATGGCCATATGCCATTCGAAGAGTTAGTGAATGTAGCGATGCAAATTGAGAGTGAGATTGATTATTTGCATATTCGTGAGCGTGAGAAGAGTACGAAGGAATTATATGAAGGTGTGGAAAGTCTATTAATGGAGGGCTTTCCGGCTTCTAAAATTGTCATAAACGATCGAATTGATATTGCAATTTTATTAAATATACCTCGTGTTCAACTAGGATATCGAAGTACAGATGTAAAGTCAGTGAAAGAAAAGTTTTCGTATTTGCATGTCGGTTATTCTGTGCATTCGCTAGATGAAGCAATAGTAGCTTTTAAAAATGGAGCGGATTCACTCGTTTATGGCCATGTATTTCCGACAGATTGTAAAAAAGGTGTGCCAGCGAGAGGGCTTGAAGAAATTTCAGACATTGCAAGGTGTTTATCTATACCGATTACAGCAATTGGAGGAATTACCCCAGAAAACACAGTGGATGTTCTTACTAACGGTGTAAGTGGTATAGCAGTTATGTCTGGAATTGTAAGTAGTAGTAACCCGTATAGCAAAGCGAAATCTTATAAGGAATCAATAAGAAAGTGGGCGGAAAAACATGTGTGAGAAGTATGATGTAGCGATTATTGGTGGTGGTGTAATTGGCAGTTCAGTTGCACATTTTCTAGCAGAAAGAGGACATAAAGTAGCGATTGTGGAGAAGCAAAGTATTGCATCGGAAGCTTCCAAAGCAGCTGCTGGTTTACTTGGTGTTCAGGCAGAATGGGATGCGTATGATCCGCTATTTGAACTTGCTAGAGAAAGCCGAGCTATATTTCCACAACTTGCAGCAGTTTTACGTGAAAAGACGGGTATTGATATTGGATATGAAGAAAAAGGAATTTATCGTATTGCTCAAAATGAAGATGAGAAGGAAAGAATTCTTCACATTATGGATTGGCAGCAGAAAACAGGTGAAGATTCTTATTTTCTAACGGGAGACCATGTGCGGGAAAAAGAGCCATATCTATCCGAATCTATTATAGGAGCAGTATATTATCCGAAAGACGGTCATGTTATTGCACCAGAGCTTACGAAAGCATTCGCACATTCTGCGGCAATTTCCGGTGCTGATATATATGAACAGGCAGAAGTATTTGATATCCGTATTGAAAATAATAAAGTGACTGGAGTTATTACAAGTGAAGGTATTGTCACATGTGAGAAAGTCGTTATTGCAGGAGGTTCATGGAGCACGAAGTTACTAGGTTATTTTCACCGTGATTGGGGTACATATCCAGTTAAAGGAGAAGTGGTTGCGGTAAGAAGTAGAAAAAAACTTTTAAAAGCACCTATTTTTCAAGAAAGATTTTACATTACTCCAAAGCGCGGTGGACGTTACGTAATTGGGGCAACAATGAAGCCACATACGTTCAATAAAACTGTGCAGCCAGAAAGTATAACTTCTATATTAGAGCGTGCTTATACAATATTGCCAGCTTTAAAAGAAGCAGAATGGGAAAGCACGTGGGCAGGATTACGACCACAATCGAATCATGAAGCTCCTTATATGGGAGAGCATGAAGAAATAAAAGGTTTATATGCTTGCACGGGCCATTATCGAAACGGTATTTTATTAAGTCCTATTTCTGGCCAATATATGGCTGATTTAATAGAAGGAAAGCAAGAGAATCATTTGCTAGATTCATTGCTTTCTAGAAGAGTTTAGAAAGGGGATGGAAGTTTGAATTTAAAAATTAATGGTAACCAAATTGAAGTGCCAGCGAGTGTAAAAACAGTAGCTGAGCTACTTACACATTTAGAGTTAGATAACAGAATTGTTGTAGTAGAGCGTAATAAAGATATTTTACAAAAAGATGATCATACAGATACATCTGTTTTTGATGGAGACCAAATTGAGATTGTAACTTTCGTAGGAGGCGGTTGATTATGTTAAACATTGGACCATTTTCATTTCATTCTAGACTTTTATTAGGAACAGGTAAATTCCCTGATTTTGACGTACAGCAAAAGGCAATTGACGTTTCTGAAGCTGAAATTTTAACGTTTGCAGTACGTCGTATGGATATCTTTGATGCAAAGCAACCTAATTTATTAGAGAAACTTGATGTGAAAAAATATACGTTATTACCAAATACAGCAGGAGCAAAAAACGCTGAAGAGGCTGTTCGTATTGCAAAATTAGCAAAAGCTTCTGGGCTTTGTGACATGATAAAGGTAGAAGTTATTGGTGATGATAGAACGTTATTACCTGATCCGGTAGAAACGTTAAAGGCATCTGAAATGTTACTGGAAGAAGGATTTATCGTACTTCCGTATACATCTGATGATGTTGTATTAGCACGTAAATTACAAGAGCTTGGCGTGCATGCGATTATGCCAGGAGCATCTCCAATCGGATCAGGACTTGGTATTGTAAATCCATTAAATTTGAGCTTCATTATTGAACAAGCGACAGTACCAGTTATCGTTGATGCCGGTATTGGTAGTCCAGCTGATGCAGCATTTGCAATGGAATTAGGAGCTGATGGCGTGTTATTAAATACAGCTGTATCAGGTGCAAAAGATCCTATTAAAATGGCACAAGCAATGAAATTAAGTATTGAAGCAGGCCGTTTAGGATTTGAAGCAGGTCGTATTGCACGTAAGCGTTGTGCAACTGCAAGTAGTCCTTTAGAAGGAATGAGCGTAGTTGAATAATCGATATTCTCGCCAAGAACTATTTTCTCCAATTGGAGAAGAAGGACAGCAAAAGATAAGAGAAAAGCATGTGCTTATTATCGGTGCAGGTGCATTAGGTAGTGCAAATGCAGAGATGTTTGTAAGAGCAGGTGTTGGCAAGATAACAATTGTTGACCGTGATTATGTAGATTGGAGTAATTTACAAAGACAACAATTGTATGCAGAGAGCGACGTAAAGAATAATCTTCCAAAAGCTATAGCGGCTAAAAAACGTTTAGATGAGATTAATAGCGATGTAACAATAGAAGCTCTCGTTCAAGATGTAACAGCTGAAGAGCTAGAAGAACTTGTTATAAATGTTGATGTAATTATTGATGCGACTGATAATTTCGAAACGCGCTTTATTGTAAATGATATAGCACAAAAATATTCTATTCCATGGATTTACGGTGCATGTGTAGGTAGTTACGGTCTTTCTTACACAATCCTTCCTAGTAAAACACCATGTTTATCATGTTTATTACAGTCGATTCCGCTTGGCGGGGCAACATGTGATACAGCGGGTATTATATCACCTGCTGTATCTCTTGTCGTTTCTCATCAAGTAACAGAAGCTCTTAAACTGTTAGTAGAAGATTACGAATCACTTCGAGATGGGCTTGTATCGTTTGATATGTGGAAGAATGAGTATTCATGTATGAATGTGCAAAAACTTCGCCAGCATAATTGTCCTTCATGCGGAGAGAATGCATTATATCCGTATTTAAATAAAGAGAACACATCAAAAACAGCAGTTTTATGCGGGCGAAATACAGTTCAAATTAGACCACCTCATAAAGATGAAATAAATTTTGAACAATATAAAGAGTTGCTGGAAGGTCGCGTGAATGATTTAAATATAAATCCATATTTACTATCATTTTCTGTTGAAGACAAGAGGTTAGTAGCCTTTAAAGATGGCCGTGTGCTCGTACATGGAACGAAAGATATAAGCGAAGCAAAAACGATTTATCATCGCTATTTTGGATAGAAAAGGATGAGTGGGATGAAAGTGAATAAAGCTTTAACAATTGCAGGGTCTGATAGCGGCGGCGGTGCTGGAATTCAGGCAGATTTAAAAACATTCCAAGAGCTTGGTGTATACGGAATGACGGCTATTACGGCGATTACTGCTCAAAACACGCTTGGCGTTCAAGGGGTATATCCTGTTCCGTTAGAAGGTATTACAGAACAGCTGAATTCAATTGGTACGGATTTAACACCAGATGCAGTGAAACTAGGAATGTTATTTAGTAGTGAAATAATTCAAATTGTTGCAGAACAAATTAAAAAGTTTGGCTGGAATAATATTGTGCTAGATCCCGTTATGATTGCAAAAGGCGGTGCATCATTATTACAGCAAGAAGCAGTTCAAGCATTAAAAGAATATTTATTACCAGTAGCAACTGTTATAACACCGAATATCCCAGAAGCAGAAGTGTTAACTGGGATGGAGATTCATAATGTTGAAGATAGTAAGGAAGCTGCAAAAGTATTGCATGAATTAGGTGCTAAATATGTGCTTATGAAGGGCGGACATGCAGAATATCAAGGGAATGAAGTAATTGATTTCCTCTTTGATGGAGAAAAATTTATTGAGTTTAGAAGCGAGCGAATTCCTTCAAAGCAAACGCATGGAAGTGGGTGTACATTTGCTTCAGCGGTTACAGCAGGACTTGCGAAAGGATACTCAATTGAAGATGCTGTTCAAGAAGCAAAACGATTTATTAGTATAGCAATTGAAGAGCCATTGAATATTGGTAGTGGCCATGGGCCGACGAATCATTTTGCATATAAAGTGAATAGAACGCGTGCATAGGTAAGTGAAAAGCCAGTTTTATAACTGGCTTTTTTTCTGTTTACTTTTTCAAAATACAGGAGTAATATATCAGCCAGAATACATTTTTTTGTAAACGCTGAGTCCAATTATATGGAGCGGAGGAACCAATTTGTGCGTAGGCACTAGGGGTGAATCTTTCAAGTTTGAAAGTAGGGCTACTCTCAAAGTCCGAATCCGACAGCTAACTTCGTAAGCGTCTTGAGAGAGGACGGTGCCATGATGGATACATCACTTCATCGATCTGATTAGTATAGGGGAATATCAATCTATGTTTGATTTCTTTTATACTAAGGAGGATGAGGTACATGGAACTAACACTTATTTGTGTTGGAGAAGAAAGTAAGGTAGATAGTTTAAGAGATCTAGTATCATTTCAACATGAGTTAATTATTTTTACAGCAAATGAAGAGATAGCGGCTGAAGTTAGGAATTGTGGGTTTGATTGGACTTATAGCTGCAGTAAGGAGCAGGACTTTACTAGTATTTGTGAGTGTATTAAGAAGGTGATTTTACTAGGGGATGAGCTTCCAATCGTTAGTTTTTTCACAGAACACATTCGCTTTTCTTTTCAAGCACCTATTACTGTTGTTACAAGGAATAAACGATATCCAGCGAGGCTCTATGAAACAATTGGAGCTAAGTTTGTCGTGTTTACAAATTGTGATAATATTTCTTTTTTATTTTTTGAATAGGGCGGGGGAAGAAATGATGAAGGTACTATTACTTGGAGATATAGCAAATCGTTGGGCAGTATCGGTAGAGCGAGTTCAAGAATTGGTTCAGATCGATCCCCTTTTTCCAGGGCCGTATATTATATTACCATCAAAAGATGCTTTGTATTTAGAGGTGGATATTACCGAGTATGAGCAGCTACATGCAGAATTGACACAAGTTTATATTCGCGGGAGAAATTTACGTGCATTTTTACGAGGAGAATAAAGGTTGAATAAAAAGAGCGAATGCTGAGTGCAACAAGCTATGCACTTCATCTCATTCGCTCTTTTTATTTCATATTTAAAAGGTCATTTTTAAGAAAAGAGAAGAGAAATAAAGAAAATAGATGAAATAATAGTAATAATCTTCAATGTAAGCGTTTAAATGAATGTAAATATTATTATTTTCAGTAATTTACCCCTTTACAAGTGAAATATAGAGGAGTATATTTACTCTCATAAATCATTCATAAAATTTCCAAAAAAACCTAAAATCGCTGAGTTCCAGAAATGGAGCGGGGGAACCAATTTTGTGCATCGTCACTTGGGGTGAATCTTTCAGTTTTGAAAGTAGGGCTACTCTTTAGGCCCGAATCCGACAGCTAACCTCGTAAGCGTTTAGAGAGGAGGTTTACTTTTTGTTGTTCATTTTTTGAACACTGAGTAGAGCTCAGTGTTCTTTTTTAACATTTAAATGGTAAATTTTAACAAAAACAAAGCGAGGGATAGCTATGTTAGATGTTGTAATGATCGGGATTTTTATTTTATTAGTTGCATCAATGGCAAGTCTTGCAAGTTGGTCAGATAAAGTTGTGAAAGAAGGAAAGCAATCATGATGATTGTCTTATCGGTTATTGTCGCAGCAATTACAGTGTATTTAGTGTATGCATTATTAAATCCAGAGAAGTTTTAATTAGGGGGAATCATTCATTATGATTTGGGTTGCAGTCATTATTACAATGCTCTTGTTTATTTTAGTAGCAAAGCCAATGGGGATTTATTTAGAAAAAGCTTTTCAAGGTAGCAAAATGCTAGATAAAGTATTCGGGCCTTTTGAAAAACTTATTTTTAAAATTACGGGTGTAAAAGAATACAATCAAACGTGGAAACAGTACGCATTATCATTAGTTTTACTCAACGGATTTATGATTGTTATTGTATATTTCATTTTCAGATTACAAGGTGTGTTGCCGCTAAATCCAGCGCATATTGAAGGGATGGAGCCTACGCTCGCTTTTAATACAGCGATTAGTTTTATGGCTGATACAAACTTACAGCATTATAGCGGTGAAAATGGTTTATCCTATTTATCACAATTAATCGGGATTACATTTTTAATGTTTGCGGCACCAGCAACGACATTGGCGCTCGTTATGGCTTTTATAAGAGGACTTGCTGGAAAAGAACTTGGTAACTTTTTCGTTGATTTTACGAGAGCGTTAACGAGAGTGTTTCTTCCTATCGCATTTATTGCGGCACTAGTTTTTGTCGCACTTGGCGTACCGCAAACGTTAGATGGAGCGGTTACAGCACAAACGATTGATGGGGCAAAACAAAGTATATTACGCGGACCAGTTGCATCATTCGTGTCCATTAAGGAACTTGGAAATAACGGTGGTGGATTTTTTGGAGCAAACTCTACGCATCCTTTTGAAAATCCAGGACAAATGAGTAATATTTTGCAAATGATGCTTATGATGTTATTACCAACAGCACTTCCATTTACGTACGGACGAATGGTAGGAAATAAAAAACAAGGTCGCATCCTTTTCGTGTCACTATTTATGGTATTTTTACTAGGGTTTATAACGATTACGACATCTGAACTAAACGGGAACCCGGCATTAAATGGAATGGGTATCGAACATGTACAAGGAAGTACAGAAGGGAAAGAAGTACGATTTGGAACAGTATTTTCTTCACTATACGCAACAGTAACGACAGCTGCTGAAACTGGGGCTGTTAATACGATGCATGATACGTTAACACCAATTGGCGGTCTAGTTCCACTTGTAAATATGATGTTAAATACAGTGTATGGCGGCGTTGGAGCAGGCTTTGTAAACATTATTATGTATGCAATTATCGCGGTGTTTATATCTGGGTTAATGGTTGGACGGACACCAGAGTTTTTAGGTAAAAAGATTGAAGGTAAGGAAATGAAATTAATCGCGGTCACGATTTTATTTCATCCATTGCTCATTTTAGGATTTTCGGCATTAGCTCTTTCAACAAATTTAGGGACGGATGCTATCTCTCATTCCGGTTTTCACGGTTTAACGCAAGTTGTATATGAATATACATCGTCAGCTGCGAATAACGGATCTGGATTTGAAGGATTAGGAGATAATACACCGTTTTGGAATATTACGACTGGTTTAGTTATGTTTTTAGGACGCTACTTCAGTTTAATTACGATGCTAGCAGTGGCAGCTTCGCTGAAAGAAAAAACGGTAGTGCCAGAAACAGTCGGAACGTTCCGTACAGATAATAGTTTATTTGGTGGCATCTTCATCGGAACAATTGTAATTGTCGGTGCATTAACATTCTTCCCGATGTTAGTACTCGGTCCAATTGCAGAATTTCTTACATTGAAGTAATGGAGGGTAAATGATGAGACCGGTAGTAGTAAAAGAAAAACAATTAAATGAGTCACAAATACATGCTGTAGAAGATGAAGTTAGACAAGCGAAAACGATGGATCGTGATATCGTAACACATGCGATGAAGCAATCCATTGCGAAATTGAATCCGAAAGTCATGATAAAGAATCCGATTATGTTCGTTGTGGAAATTGGATTTATCATTACGTTCATTTTATCTTTTCTTCCAAGTAGTTCTAGTAGTATACCAGGTTGGTTTAATATAACAGTTTCTCTCATTCTATTATTTACAGTTTTATTTGCGAATTTTGCAGAAGCATTAGCAGAAGGTCGTGGTAAAGCGCAAGCCGATTCTTTAAAGCAGTCGAAGAAAGATGTGTTTGCAAATGTTGTAAAAGAAAATGGAGGCATTGTCCAAGTTTCAGCAACTGATCTTACAAAAGGTGACGTTGTTATCGTAAAACAAGGTGAGATGATTCCGAATGATGGCGAAGTAATCAAAGGATTAGCATCTGTAGATGAATCTGCAATTACAGGGGAATCAGCTCCTGTTATAAAAGAAGCAGGCGGTGATTTTTGTTCCGTAACAGGCGGAACGATGGTCGTAAGTGATGAAATTACAATTGTCATTACGAGTAATCCTGGTGAATCATTTATCGATAAAATGATTTCTTTAGTAGAAGGAGCTGCTCGTCAAAAAACGCCGAATGAGATTGCTTTAAATACAGTATTAACGAGCTTAACTCTTATTTTCTTGATCGTCGTTGTGACGTTGCCGATTTTTACAAATTATTTAGGTTTTCAAATTGATACTGCTGTACTTGTAGCGTTGTTAGTATGTTTAATTCCAACGACAATTGGTGGGCTATTATCGGCAATTGGTATTGCTGGGATGGACCGTGTGACAAAGTTTAACGTGTTAGCGATGTCGGGGAAAGCAGTAGAAGCTGCTGGCGATATTAATACAATTATTTTAGATAAAACAGGTACAATTACTTTTGGGAACCGGATGGCTCATACATTATTGCCTGTAGGAAATGAAACGATTGAGCAAGTTGGAAAGTGGGCCGCTATTAGTTCTGTTTTAGATGAAACACCAGAAGGTCGATCTGTTATCGAGTATGTGCAGGGGAAATCTATATCATACAATAGAGAACTTGCAGAACAAGGTGAGTTTGTTCCGTTTAAAGCAGAAACGAGAATGAGTGGTGTTGATTTACAAGACGGAACGAAAGTGAGAAAAGGTGCTGTAGGTGCCGTTATTGAATGGGTTGAGTCACAAGGCGGAATAATTCCGAAAGATATAAATCAAAAAGCAGACTTAATTTCAAAAGAGGGTGGAACACCACTTGTAGTTGCAGTAGATAATCGTATTTACGGTTTAATTTATTTAAAGGATACAGTAAAACCGGGTATGCGTGAGCGTTTTGAACAGTTACGCCAAATGGGGATTAAAACGGTTATGTGTACAGGTGATAATCCGTTAACGGCAGCAACGATTGCAAAAGAAGCTGGAGTAGATGAATTCGTTGCCGAGTGTAAACCGGAAGATAAAATTGCTGTTATTAAAGCAGAGCAAGATAAAGGGAAACTTGTAGCGATGACAGGTGATGGTACAAATGATGCTCCAGCATTAGCACAGGCGGACGTTGGATTAGCGATGAACAGTGGTACGACAGCAGCGAAAGAAGCGGCGAACATGATTGATCTAGACTCGAATCCAACGAAAATTATTGAGGTTGTAGGAATCGGTAAGCAATTGTTAATGACACGAGGTGCTTTAACGACGTTTAGTATTGCGAATGATATAGCGAAATATTTTGCAATCATTCCAGCAATGTTTACACTTGCGATTCCGCAAATGGAGGCATTGAACATTATGAAATTAACATCACCACTGTCAGCGATTTTATCAGCATTAATATTTAACGCTGTTATTATTCCATTACTCATTCCGTTAGCGATGAAAGGTATTGCATATAAACCGATGAGTTCTAATGCATTGCTTAGCCGAAACTTACTTATTTATGGGCTTGGCGGAGTTATCATTCCGTTCATTGGAATTAAGGTAATTGATATGATTGTCGGCTTGTTTATATAAGGAAGAGGGGAAAAAGATGGAGAAGAAACAAAGTATGCTATCACCAATTATCCGTATCACTTTTACATTTCTAGTGTTGTGTGGACTTGTATACCCACTTATTGTTACTGGTATTGCACAAGCAGTGATGAAGGATAATGCGGATGGAAGTCTAATATATAATGATAAAAATGAAGTGATTGGTTCTAAATTAATTGGTCAAAACTTCACGGATCCACGTTATTTTCAAGGGCGTGTTTCTAGTATTGAATATAAGGCTGAAGCATCTGGTTCAAATAACTATGCACCATCTAATCCAGATTTAGCAAAGCGAGTAGAGAAAAGTATTGCGGACTGGAAGGAAAAAAATCCAGCTGTTCCAGTTACAGAAGTACCGATAGATTTAGTGACAAATTCAGGTTCAGGGCTTGATCCTGATATTAGTCCAAAGGCGGCCTCGGTGCAAGTGGATCGCATCTCGAAATTAACGAATATTCCGAAAGGAAAACTTAATCAATTGATTAAAGATCAAACAGAAGGTGCTGCGCTTGGTTTATTTGGAGAAGATCGAGTGAACGTCTTAAAGCTAAATTTGGCATTACAGAAATTAATGAAATAGTAACAGTGCTACCTCAATCTAACGGATTGAGGTAGCGTTGTTTCGAATGAAAGGTAGTGTTTATTTTGTATGCAGATGATTATGAACCGAAGTTTCAAAGGCGAACGCCAGAGGAATATTTAGAATATATTCGTCAGCAAAATCGCGGAAAGTTAAAGCTATATGTAGGAGCAGCTCCAGGCGTAGGAAAAAGTTATAAAATGCTTTTTGATGCAAGGGAAATGAAAAAAGATGGAATTGATATTGTAATTGGTTTAATTGAAACGCATGGAAGAAAAGAGACGGAAGAAGCAATTGCTGATTTAGAAAAAGTTCCTTTGAAAGAAATACAGTATAAAGGAAAGGTATTTTATGAGCTTGATGTGGAAGGAATAAAAAAACGCGCGCCGCAAGTAGTCGTAGTGGATGAACTTGCTCATAGTAATGTTCCTGGTTCTAAATATAAGAAACGTTATATGGATGTGCAGGAATTGTTAGAGGCTGGTATATCGGTATTATCAGCTTTTAATATTCAACATTTAGAAAGTGTTCATGATATTGTAGCTCAAATTACGAATGTAAAAGTAAGAGAACGAATTCCAGATTTTATTTTACAAAAAGCAAATGAAATTCAGCTCGTTGATGCAACGCCTGAGGTATTAAGGAAGAGACTAATAGACGGAAAGATATATAAAGAAGAAAAAATTCAGCAAAGCTTACAAAACTTCTTTACACTTAATAATTTAGGAGCGCTTAGGGAATTATCACTTCGAGAAGTTGCAGATGATATGGACGAGAAAATTAGCCAAACAGTAATAGAACCGATTGGCGTAAAAGAAAAAATTCTCGTTTGTGTACAATACAGTTCAACAGCGGAGAAATTAATAAGACGGGGATGGCGCATGGCTGATCGGTTAAATGCTGAATTGTACGTATTAAACGTTGAGAGGGAAAATATAGATTCTATTTCAGCTGGAAAAAAGCAGACGATTGAAGAGTGGAAGTTGCTAACGAATCAATTTGATGCAAGTTTTGTATTAGAAGAAGCAAAGGGAAGAAAGCCAGCAGATGTTATTATTGAAGTAGCAAAAAGATTACAAGTGACGCAAATTTTACTTGGACAATCGGCAAGAACAAGGTGGGAAGAAATACGAAAAGGCTCTATTGTAAATGAAATTATGAGACAAACAAAGTATATTGATATTCATATTGTTGCGGATCAAAGAGGGTAAAATAGAGCCGACATTTTGGGGGCTCTATTTTAATTTTTGTACAGCATGAAAACTTAGCATTTTCATTGCATATAAGATTACAAGTAAAAATATAATTGCGCCTAGGAAGAAAATCCAAAAGTAATTTTGGTTAAATAAAAGAAATCCACCTATAAGTGGTCCTGTGCTCATACCAAGATAGCGGATGAAGTTGTACATACCGATAGCTGTTGCGCGTTCTTGTACGAATTCTTCTGTTAATAAAGTAGTGTGAGTTGGCATAGAAAGTCCCATACTAAAACCGTACAAAGATGTAACGATAATGATGAATGGGATATTGATGCTATATGTGAAAGAGAATAAAACGACACATATAATATTGAAGAAACTCGTAATAAATAAAGCTTGCTTTGTTGTGAGGCGTTTTTGCAAAAACTTGTAGCAAAAACTTCCTAGCATAATAGAAAGAGACATTGGTACAAACATAAGACCAATTTCACTTGCAGCTAGATGAAATGAATTTGCTAAAATGCTCGGTAAAAAAACGAGAAAGCAAAAGTAAACACAAAATTGAATGAAGCCAATAAGAGTAATAGAAAATCCAGTTTTATTTTTTAAGATAAGAGAGTAATTCTTTTGTGCTTTAGACTGCTTAATTACATTTGGCTTTGTTTCTGGAAGTAGTGAAATGTTTATCATTAATAAGATAATCCCAAGTGTAGATAAAAAGAGAAATACAGATAAGTGACCATTTATACTGCCAAGATAACCACCTATGAGAGGAGCCATTGCAGGTGCGAGGGCAAGTAACATTTGGTATAGGCTCATCGCTTCTCCACGTTCTTTTTCTTCAAATAAATCGCCGATAATCGTTGCTGAAACTACAGGTATAGCCGCTATTCCTATAGCTTGAACAGCTCTAAAAAAGAGAAATAAATAAATGTTTGCCGAAAAAGCACATCCGATTGAACCAATTGTACTAATGACTAAACTAGGGATAAGGACAGATTTTCTCCCTTTTGTATCAATTAAAGGTCCATATACGAGCTGCATAATCGCAAGAACGAATGTGAAAAGTGAAACGGTTACATTTACAAGATAAAGAGAAGTGTGAAAAGAATTTTGAATCATCGGTAAGATAGGTGTGTAAATATTTTGAGCGAAGGAACCGAATAAGGCACTAATACAGACAACATATAAAATAAAAGTTAGTTTAGATTTTTTCATCATGTTAACCTCCTTGTTATTTAGTTTCCTAGGAAACTAAATTTATTTTAACATGATTTTCTCACTTGTAAAGATGAAAAAATGGTTTTAAAATGGTATATAGTTAAATTGTTTCTTTGGAAACTTAGGAGGCGAACGGATTGAAGCATGCAACGAAGCAAATGGAAATACTTTCGGACATTCGTACACTTTTGCATAAAAAAGAAGAACATTTAAAACGACAAAACGGGAAGTTTCTTCGTGAGACAGGTGTAAGTAGTATGTCTTTATCTGAGTTACATGTAATCGAATGTATCGGAAAAAATGGTTTGATAAATGTAACGGCAATTACGACAGAAATGGGCATGACGAAGGGAGCAATCTCTAAAATTTGTACAAAGTTGTTTCAAAAGCAATTCGTTGAGAAGATGCAAATGTTAGATAATCAAAAAGAAATCTTCTTCCGCTTAACGGAAAGTGGGAATAAAATATATAAAGCTCATGAAAAATTGCATAAGCAAGTTGAAGAAAAGTGGTTGTTACTTTTAGATGGATATACGAAAGAAGAGCAAGATTTTATTCAAAGGTTTATAAAGGATGTCTCCGGTCATTTAGAAATATAATTGGAAGAAAAAACTCCTTTTTCTCAAGTCTTTTAAATATAATTTCTGAAAGAACTCATATATAATAGAAAAATATACTTAACATGGTGAATAATTAAAGAGTCAATATATATAGAGGAGAGAGTAACATGCTTGAAAATACGGGGTTAGTATTAGAAGGCGGCGGTATGCGTGGTGTGTACACGGGCGGGATATTAGAATACTTTATGGAACAAGATTTATATTTTCCATATGTAATTGGTGTATCAGCTGGTGCTTGTCATGCAGCGTCGTATCTTTCCAGACAAAGAAATAGAAATAAAACGGTCAATATTGATTATGCATCACATCCGAAATATTTATCGTATAAAAACTTATGGAGAAAACGGCAGTTATTTGATATGGATTTCATTTTTCATGAAATTCCAGAAAAGCATGTGCCGTTTGATTTTGAAACATACTTTAATAGCCCGGAACGTTTCCTTGTAGGAACGACGGATTGTGAAACTGGGCAATCTGTTTATTTTGAAAAAGAAGGAACGAATGATGATGCGCTAAATTTATTACAAGCGTCTAGTTCATTGCCTTTCATTGCACCAGTAGTAAATTACCGTGGTAAGCAATTATTAGATGGTGGGATTTCAGATCCGATTCCAGTTCGTAAAGCACAGGAAGATGGATTTAAAAAATCAGTCGTAATTTTAACAAGAAATCACGGTTACGCAAAGAAAAAATCAAGATTTGGGTGGGTTGCTGCGAAAGCTTATAAAAAATATCCGAATCTTGTTAACACGATGCTAAATCGTTATGAAGTGTATAATGAAACACTTCACTACATTGAAAAAGAAGAACAAGCGGGTAATTTATTTGTTATTCGTCCAGAAGTACCGCTTCAAGTAGATCGTATGGAAAAAGATACAGCAAAACTACAAAATTTATATGAGCAAGGCTATGAAGATGCAAAGAGACAGTTTGCAGATTTGCAGGCGTTTTTGCAAAAATAAGTACTAGGCTGTGGAGATGGAGTTCTCTGCAGCCTTTTTTATTATTGGTTTCAATACCGAATGTTGGTTATACACGTTTTTAGGTTATGGTATAATATGGATAAAAGTATGTAGAGAGGTGATACATATGGAAAATGTATATAAAGGACTTGGACATACTGGATTTATCATGATGCTTATTTTTGGTGGTGTATTTTTACTTCGCTGGTTTATTCATGATGAAATGTTATTAGATCAACTTATTGGTTTTAGTGTGGCCATAGTAATGGTTATTTCATCCGTTTTCATTCAAAAGTGCAGTAAAGAATTACAGATAGAAGAGAAGTATTAAAAGGTTATAAGCTCCTTCATATTTTAGAGGTGCCTGTATAGTTTGAAAGATTGTTATAAAAGAAAAGTAGAGCATCGAATTTCGATGCTCTACTTTTTTAATGTGGTAAGAATATCAATTGATAAGCAAACAAAATTCCAAATACATATACAAGTGGGTGAACAGCACGGAATTTACCTTTTGCCACTTTCATAAGTGGGTATGAAATAAATCCAAGTGCGATACCTGTTGCGATACTTGATGTAAGAGGCATGCTTAAGATTACTAAAAATGCTGGGAATGCTTCATCAAATGCGTCCCAATCGATGTGGCGAACTGAGCCCATCATAAGACTACCAACGATAATTAGTGATGGTGCAGTAATAGCTGATACACCAGAAACGGCACTTACTAATGGTCCGAAGAATGCTGCTAGTGCAAATAGAACAGCTACTGTAACAGTTGTTAAACCAGTACGACCACCAGCTGCAACACCAGCAGATGATTCAATGTAAGCTGTTGATGGTGTTGTTCCGAACATAGAACCGATTGTTGCTGAGAATGAGTCAGATAGAAGAGCTCGTCCTGCTTTTGGAAGCTTTCCGTCTTTCATAAATCCACCTTGTTGTGCAACGCCAAGTAATGTACCTGTTGTATCGAATAGTGTAACAAGGAAGAATGAGAATACAACGCCGTATAATCCGTAGTTAATTACGTCAGATACAGCAGTAATTGGATTTGAAACGATAATTCCTTCTGGTAAACCAGGCATTGATGTAACACCGTTTGAGAATGTTAATTGTCCTGTGAAGAAAGCGATAATACCAGTTAATAGCATACCGATAAATAGTGCGCCATTTACATTTAAAGACATAAGGATAATAGTAATTCCAAGTCCAGCTAATGCTAGTAGAACTGGAGCAGAGTGAAGATTACCAAGTCCAACTAAGTTTGCATCATTTTTTGTAACGATACCTGTTAAACGTAAACCGATAAAGGCGATAAATAGCCCGATACCAGCCGTAATTGCATGTTTTAAGTTTTCAGGAATTGCTTCCATTAATTTTGTACGGAAAGATGTAAATGATAGCAAAATTAAAATCATACCTGCTACGAATACAGCAGAGAATGCAATTGCGAAAGTCATGCCTTCATGCGCTTTTACAACAGAGTAAGAGAAGTAAGCATTTAAGCCCATACCTGGCGCGATTGCGATTGGTAAGTTTGTAAAGATTGCCATAAATAATGTTCCGACAACAGCAGCAATAATTGTTGCTGTAAATGCTTGTTCAAATGGAACACCTGCATCTCCAAGGATAACAGGGTTTACGACAATGATATATGCCATTGTTAAGAAGGTAATAATACCTGCCATAATTTCAGTTTTAATAGAAGTTTTATGTTTTGAAAGGTTAAACATATAAACATCCTTTCTGTTTACGAATAATTTTCACAACAGTTATATATAATATTCGTTTTTTATCTATTTTGCAATAGTTTTGCATAAAAAGTTTATAACAATTCATATTTTGTGTCTTAAATTCGAATATTAATCGTAAAACGATGTGTGAATTTCAGCTTTTTATTGTGCACATGCTAAGGAAAAGGAGTTGAAAGCAACTATGCCACAGCAAAAAAACTTTATAACAATGCCTGCGCAACATCAAAATAAGCAGCCTGGTATTGAATCATTAATGAATCCTCTACCACAGTTTGAAGATCCCAATTATAAAGGTAGCGAAAAGTTAAAAGGAAAGAATGTGTTAATTACGGGAGGAGATAGCGGAATTGGGCGAGCAGTTTCCATCGCTTTTGCAAAAGAAGGAGCAAATGTTGCGATTGCTTATTTAGATGAGGAAGAAGATGCAAATGAGACGAAGCAATATGTTGAGAAAGAAGGTGTAAAGTGTGTATTGTTACCGGGTGATTTAAGTGATGAACAGCATTGTAAAGATGTTGTTCAAGAGACCGTGCAGCAGCTAGGTAGTTTACAGGTTTTAGTAAATAATGTCGCGCAGCAATATCCGCAGCAAGGACTCGAGTATATTACGGCAGAACAGCTAGAAAAGACTTTTCGTATTAATATTTTTTCTTATTTTCACGTTTCGAAAGCAGCCCTTTCTCATTTGAAGAAAGGGGATGTCATTATAAATACGGCATCTATCGTTGCATATGAAGGAAATGAAACGTTAATTGATTATTCCGCGACGAAAGGAGCAATCGTAGCTTTTACAAGATCACTTTCTCAATCATTAGTGCAAAAAGGGATTCGGGTAAATGGTGTTGCACCAGGACCGATTTGGACACCACTTATTCCAGCGAGCTTTGATGAGAAGAAAGTCTCTCAGTTTGGGAGCAATGTCCCAATGCAAAGGCCTGGTCAACCATATGAGTTAGCGCCGGCATACGTATATTTAGCGTCTGGTGATTCTTCTTATGTTACTGGACAAATGATACATGTAAATGGGGGCGTTATTGTAAATGGATAGTTTTCATTTATAAGAGCAAAGTAATGTTAATTCCACTTATTATAGTGAGCGCTAGGGGGGATATAGCTGAAAAAGTTATGTTTCGTCATACTATTATTTTTCATCCTACCGGTTAGTGCTTTTGCTAATACAGATCATTTAATATTAGTGAATCTTACGACAAATCAGTTGTCTTTTTTTGAGAATGGAAATTATACAAAAACATTTCCAGTAACGACTGGAAGAGATCGTACACCTACGCCTGAAGGTAACTTTTGTATTATAACTAAATTTAAAAATAAAGAATACCATCGAAAAAAAATACCTGGGGGTGCACCGAATAACCCTCTCGGTACGAGGTGGCTGGGACTAGATAAGAATGAATATGCGATTCACGGGACAAATCGGGAATGGACTATTGGAAGTAGGGAATCAAATGGTTGTATTCGCATGCATGACAGGGATATACAATGGTTATATGACAGAGTACAATTACAAACAAAAGTAATTATTTCTCGTTTTCATACGAGTCCCGAATATGAAGCGAATAAGCTTGGTTATCGCGTTGTGAGCTGGAATAGTCGGAAAATAGAAGAAGAACAAATTGGAGTACTTACGCTAGTAGACCGCGCGGATATATATTGGCAAGAACCAAATGTACAGTTAACGAAAGTGAAAACGGTATTGCCAAATGAAAGATATCCAGTGTACTCAAAACGAAAAGATGGAATATATTATATAGGAAACAATTTGTATATTATAGATGAAACAGGAGAGAAAATTCGTTACGAGCAAATTCCTTCTTCGATTTTAAGTAATATATATAAACGGGAATACAATGTTCCGTAATGGCTACCGTTTTATAGACGGTAGCTTATTTATACTTGGAGTTTAACTGCAACTATTGTATTTTGCTGAATATAATACAGTACAGATAGGGGGCGGTTATATTATGAAAAGTGAATTTGCGTTTAAAGTTTTTTTAGTAACGACCTGTTTATTTATCGTGTATTTATATGCGTTTCTCGTCTTTTCTTTTTATGTTCCATATGTTGATTTAATATTGTTCTTCGGATTTATTTGGGCGTTTGTGAAAGCGAGGGAAGGAGAGAAGAGTATATATCGGCGCATTACCTTATGCGGGACGGCCGTTCTCGTTATTTTGTACTTTTTTATTATGCATGATTTTTGGAGAGGAATGTAAAAAAGCATACGATTAATCGTATGCTTTTATATCTGTTAATGATGGAAGAGAGGCAATTGCACCGTAATTTGTACATGTGATAGCGCCTACTTTATTTGCAAAGGAGGTAAACGCTGTTAAGTCTTTGAAATGATACGAAAGTGTATGTTCACTTTGGGCAATCTGATATAACATTGCTCCAACGAAAGCATCACCAGCACCAGTTGTATCGACTTGTTGAATGGAAATAGAAGAGACAATGGTTTGACCTTCATTTGTCGCAAGAAGGGTACCGTCTTTTCCAAGTGTAATAGCTACTACTTTTGCGCCATAATTTAATAATTTGAGTGCAGCTTGTTGTAAATCACTCTCTTTAGAGAGCATAGTAGCTTCCTCTTGACTTACTTTTACGAAGTGTGCATGTTTTATAAAGGTTAGACAATCTTGAGAGAATTGTTCTGTATTTGTAATGAGTGCACTTCGATAATTTGGATCAAAAGAAATAAAATGGCCGTTATCTTTCGCATATTGTAACAACTGAAAATACGTTTCTTTTAATGGGCTTGATAGTAAAGCTGTCGCTGAACCGAAATGTATTAAATCATTCGTTTGTATTTTTGATAAATCAATGCTATTGAATTGATATTCACCATCTGCACCACGCATAAAAGTAAAATCACGTTCGCCATCTTGATCGATGGATACGAATGCAAGTGTTGTTTGTTTATCTTTTATGAGCATGGATGTATCGACTTGCGCACGCTGTAAAGTTTGTTCAAGAAGCTCACCAAATGGGTCATTTCCTACTTGCCCCATAAATGTAGCGTTTCCACCTAATTTTGTAATCGCAGCAGCAACATTAGCGGGTGCTCCACCAGCTTTTTTTTCGAAATCTGAACCGTTTACTAAAGAAACGTTAGTATTTCGGCACACAAAATCAATTAATAGTTCACCTATACAAAAGACATTTCTCATACAATCCCTCTTTTCAGCTTATATTGTGTGATGGTAAAGTTTAGTTTTGCATCTGAAAAGATTGCGATATGATGTTTCATGTCTTTTCGAGGAAAAACTCGGGACGTAAAGACTGTTGAACCATCGTATAAGAAAATTTCCACGATGCTTTTATCTACAAATATTTGTAGTTCTATCGTATCTTGAATATCGATTTTTTTACAGCGTTCAAATCCATATTCTCCGCCAAATTGATGGTAGAAGTTGCCCCTGTCTATAGAAATAGTACCTTGTTCCCGATTAAATGTAATGGGGAAACATTCCTCCTCATTGTGGAAGAGAGAAAGCCCAAAACGCTTTGCATCTTCTGTTTTAAGTGTAACAATTAATTCATAGGAGTCTTCATCATCAAGCGTTGATAATACATTTAATCCAGCTGTTATATCTCCTGAAATGTCTTTTTTTGTTGTTCGTAGTTTTGTTAATTCTGAAACTGGTTTTTGTTTTAATATGTTATCTTCTAATGTTAATTCACGTGGAAGTGTTAGGCAATGAGCCCACATATAATCATCAGAAGGATATGTGATTTCACTTGATCCTGCCCAAGCAAACAATAGGCGACGACTAGTAGAGTCTTCTAAAGTTTGAGGGGCATAAAAATCGAATCCTTTATCAGCTTCGTAATAGGAATCAACATGGAAATATAAATTTTTAATATCGAAATGGCCTATAGCATAAACGACATTGTATACATTGTGAAAGTTTTCTCCGTCTTTTTCAATTCCTTGCGGTGAAAAGAGAAGTACATCTTTCCCTGATAATTGGAAGTAATCGGGGCATTCCCACATAAATCCGAATTCTTTTAAATTTGTTGTAATTTCGCCTTGGAAATGCCAATTGTATAGGTCTTGTGATTTGTATAGTAATAGAGTTCCTGTTTTATTTTCACGTTGGGCACCGAGTAACATATAGTACATATCATTATGTTTCCAGACTTTTGGATCACGTACATGTTTTGTATATCCGTCAGGAATTATATCAATAACAGGATTATTACTATATTTCGTCATCGTATATTGTGAATCCATTGTTGCCATACATTGTTTTGCATCACGGGAATCATCAGGCTTTTTTATATTCCCTGTATAAAGTAAATGAAGAAGGCCATCTTTTACGATAGCACTACCAGAATATGCACCGTGTGATTCATAGCTTTCAGTAGGGATGATGGCTACAGGCATACGCTCCCAGTTAATAAGGTCTTTTGACTTCACATGCCCCCAATGCTTCATTCCATGAATGGGACCAAATGGATACCACTGATAAAAAATGTGATATTCATCATTGTAGTATGATACACCGTTAGGATCATTCATTAATCCAAATGTTGGGTGGATATGATAAATTGGTTTCCATGAATCTTGGTTTGCAATTTCATATAAAGAATGTAATTCGTCTTTATTAGATTGCAGTATTGTTTTATATTTTGACATAGGTTTTCACCCCGTTATTATTTACTTTCTTTATATAAAATGAATGTGGCAACAAAAGCAGTGATAACTGCAATAGCGAAACCAATTATATAGTGAATTATGTTCATCATGCCAAGAGGTGCAACAATTGTAAGCATCGGAATACCTGTTAAACCGTATGCATTAGCCGCCACTTGCATCCAAACAACGTAAGCGCCTCCAATTGCGCCGCCAATAGCTGCTGCAATAAATGGTTTACCAAGTTTTAAATTGACACCAAAAATAGCTGGTTCTGTAATTCCTAAAAATGCTGAAGCCGCTGCTGGAATTGCAATTTCTTTCGTTTTTTTGTTTTTTGTTTTGAAATAGACAGCTAAAGTAGCACCGCCCTGTGCAACGTTCGCCATTGACCAAATAGGGAGTAAGAAATTGACACCGATATCTTTATTTGCGAGTAAGCCCGCTTCAATAGCGTGGAAGCTATGATGTAAGCCAGTAAGAACGATTGTTGAATACAATCCACCGAATATAAGTCCAGCTACTGGTCCTGCAAATTGATAAATTGTATTTAAAAGGTACGTAATGCCGTCACCGATTTTATATCCAATTGGTCCGATAATAATAAGTGATAAAAAGCCAGTTATAATAATTGTTAAGAATGGTGTAACTAATAAATCTAAAGAGTTCGGAACACG
Organism: Bacillus sp. ISO11; assembly: GCF_003458115.1. NCBI lineage: Bacteria > Bacillati > Bacillota > Bacilli > Caryophanales > Bacillaceae > Bacillus > Bacillus sp. ISO11. Next base: position 31,395 of record NZ_QXCO01000021.1, read on the forward strand.
TTTTCGAAGTTCTTTTTCAATTGTACTCATAACATATACACATAATAAAATAGGTAAAACAGTACCTTGATAGCCAATCATATCAATATCCATACCAAGGAAATGTAAAACAGTGGGTTTTGCATTTGAAAGAGTCCAAGGATTTGTTAAGTTTGGGTGAGTTAATATACCACCAACAACTGCACCTAAGAAAATGTTTCCACCAAATTCTTTAGCGGCACTAACTCCAATTAAAATAGGTAAAATGATGAAAGCTGCACTTGAGAACATATCAAGTAATTGGATAAGTGAGTGATCTCCAGGAACTAATTTAAACGCTTTCAACATTCCGAGTAGACCCATAAGTAAACCGCTTGCGACGATAGCTGGAATAATTGGAACAAAAATATTAGATAGTGTCTTTGCTAGGCGGGCGATAGGATTCATTTTTTTCTTAGGTATATCGTTTGATGTTGTAGAATCTAGTTCGGCTATTCCAATTAGTTTTGAGAATTCATCATATACTTTGTTTACTATGCCAGTTCCAAAAATAATTTGATATTGCTCGGTCGTTGCGAAAGCACCTTTTACTCCATCGATGTTTTCGATTTCTGCAGAGTTTATTTTCGTATCATCCTTTAATATAAGACGAAGGCGAGTCGCGCAATGTGTGGCACGAACAATGTTTTCCTTTCCACCAATGTTCTGTATTACTTGAGTTGCAATTTGCTTCATATCCATAAAAATTCCCCCTTACTATAAATTTTCTTTTATGGAACCGGTTCCTCAATAAGTTAAAATAAAAAACAGGGAAATGATGTTGAAAATCCTGTTTTTAAAATGTGGAACCGGTTTTAATTTTATTATAGAGCGCCTTTATATTTTGTCAACGCTTTCTTGGATTTTTAATGTATAACGAGAGTGTAATATTTTTGGTATAGTTTTGTTTTCAACAAGCTGTGAAAGAGAAGTGGCAGCAAGCTTTCCAGCATACTCATAGTCAAACGCAATTGTCGTTAAACTAGGGTGTACCATTTCTGAAATATCATATCCACCGAATCCTGTTACAGAAATATCACCTGGTACAGAAAGGGAGTGGGAGTGAATGACTTTCATTGCGCCAAGAGCGATGTTATCTGTAGCACATACGATAAGAGTTGGGCGATTATTATCTAAAATATGTTGTACTTGTTTCATGGCATCTTCTATGCGGAAAGTTGTTTCGTAATATGAAACGTTGCAAGTCGGTTCTAAATTTTCAATTGCTTTTTGAAAACCATTTTTTCGATTTATTCCAACAGAAATATCATCTTTTTCTATCCCTAAATAGGCAATATGTCGATGGCCTTGGGATAAAACGTATGCCCCTAACTCATAAGCTGCATCATAATCATCGTGAACGAGGCAATATTGATCTTTATATTTTTGCCCGACGAATAAAATAGGGATGTTTGAATTAGCCATAATTTTTTGATGTTCATTCGTTAATGTTTTTGTTAATAAAATAATGCCAGCTACCTTTTGTTTTATAAAGTTTTCAATTGCTTGTATTTCAGTTTCGGATGTTTGATTTGCATTTGCTACAAGCATTTGATAGTTATTTTCCTGTAATGTTTTATCGATCCCGATAAGTGTTTTCATTGTAGCGAAGGAGTCTAATCGGGGGATGATGACACCAATTAAATTTGTTGTTTTTGCTTTTAAACTTTGAGCAAATGTATTGGGAGAGAAATTTGTTTCCTGAATAATACCTTCGATTTTAAGTTTTGTTTTATCACTTACATATCCGCCGTTTAAGTAACGAGAGACTGTGCTTTTTGCAACGCCAGCCAATTTGGCGATATCTGCAATTGTTTTAGCCATAGTATTTCACCTTCGTATTCATAAAAATGTTAACTTTATTATAGGGAGAATTAGAGATGACGTAAACAAGAAGAGAGAAAGAAAAAACCACCTCACGTATATGAGGTGGAATAATTGTTAATATCTAGGCTTAAACGTATGACAACAAGTCTCTACACTCGTTGCTACAGAACTTTCTAGCGTCTCGTTTGTTAAAACAGCAGCTGTATATGAATCATTTTCAGTTTGACCAGTTTCATCTGCATCAGGCTGAACGATGATCGCACTTGCTTGACAAAAGTTACCTTGCCCCCAAAAAGAACAGTTGGAAACAGAACATCTTACTTCTGGCATAAAACCCCCTCCTTATACATTAGTGTGGGATTTTACACCCATTTCATGTGTAGAAGGAGTTTCCTTTTCTCGTTACTTTTTCGTTTGCTCAAGCCATTCTTTTAATTTATCTTTCGGCTGTTCACCGCTAATACGGCTCACTTCTTTGCCATCTTTAAAATGAATGATTGTTGGTGTTCCTTGAATTTTATATTCATCCCAAGGAGCATCTAATTTTTCAATATCCATAACTTTCATATCAACGTTTAAGTCTTTAGCCATTGGCACTAGGACAGGAGATAATTTTTGGCAATGAACGCAAGATGTTTGATAAAAGTATACTGTTTCTTCTTTTTTCTCTTTTAAGTTCTTTTGAAGATCTGAAAGAGAAATTTTATTTGTGTAGTAGTCAGGACCGTTTGTCTTACTTTCAGCAGGATTATCAATTTTTTGGCTAGTTGAAGCGTTTTTTTCTTCCATTTGTGTTACAGCGAAAATTGCCGCAAACAAGGCGATAATAATACCACCAAATATAAGCATTTTTTTCATTCTTTCATCTCCTTATTTGTTTTTGATGACAATAAAGCTACAAACAGCGATTGTAATAAAGCCGATAAGTGCTAAAAACGGGATTGTAATAAAACCAAACCAGTTTATAAATTCTCCGGTGCAGGGTACACGACCGCAAGCTGCTCCAGCGACTGAAAACGCTGGGACTTTTTGAATTGCATAGTGATATAAAGAAATACAAGCACCAATACTTGCAATTGGTAAAGAATAACTTGCGATGCGATAATCTTTTTTTGCTACAGCGATACCGAGCCATAAAACGAATGGATACATAAAAATACGTTGATACCAACAAAGAACACAAGGCTCAAATTTCATGATTTCGGAAAAGTACAGACTTCCTAGTGTAGCGATAAAAGAAGCTCCCCATGCGGTAAGTAAAGCATATTCTTGCTTTTTTTCTCGTCCCATATTTTATACCTCTCTTATAATAGTTACATACTAAATTATAGTATGAAGTGGTATGGAAAAGAAAGAAAAAATATGTTTATCAATAAAAGTTTTATAAGAGGGAACTTTTATTAGTATTAATATTAATAAAAGCGCTACCCTCCTAAAGAGAATAGCGCTATATTTTACATTTGAATTTGTTCTACTTCTTCTACATGCGACTTTTGGGATGCGTGGTCAATATATTGAAATAGGAGCTGCAATTGTTTATCAACTTCTGGCAGTTCCTTGCTGTATTGATAAGCGTGTAAAAAATGCTCAATACGCTTAGAAAATAATTGATCGTTCGTTTGAACCATGAGAACGAGTAATTTATCCCAATTACAGCAATACGTGTAATAGAGAGCTTTATCATAGTCGTTATATGTTTGCACTGTGTACCCTCCTTACCGAGAGTTATATATAGTGTGTGATAAGTAAGGGGAAATACACTTGAAAGAATTTGTTAAGAAAAAAAGTGAATGAAAAGAAAAAACGAGGAGTTTCCTCGTTTTTCAAGCTTTTGGCATTGGCGTAGGTGTTGGTTTGCCATAGCCTTCTTTATATTTATTATCGATATAGTTACGAATTTCTAGCGTTGATTTTCCTTTTTGTTTCATGGAAGCAGATTCAACTGCGATTTCTAGGCAATTGACGCAAGTCGTTGCATGGGAGTCCCAAACAACTTCACCATTCTTTTTAATTTCACGAATAAAGCAGTTTTTATTATTTTTATGTCCTACACTTTCACCGCAACCACAATAGCATGGAATCCAATCTAATAGCTCTGCATTTTGTCCAGCGACGGTGTAGATATCTTTCATTTGTGGATCAAGCTTATCTAGGAAGGTCGGAAGTGTGTCGACTCCTTTTGTTTTCTCTTGAATGTCAGCTTGCTGAGTGTGCGATGCGTGGTCATGTTCTTCTTGTTTTGATTCAGAAGATTTTTGGTCATTTGTACCAGTACTTCCGCATCCAGCAAGAATTAAGCTTAGTACTGCAAGTAAAGAAAATACATACTTTTTCATTCGCTTGTCCCCTTTACAAATGTATTAATAAAATTGTATCAGACTAAGGGACACCTAGGGAGAAGTTTTTTTTGAACGATTTTTGAAGTGCCATCTTAGTGAATGAAACAAAAATAAAATCGGGATATAAGTGTATACAATATATAAACCCGCTTGAGATAGTACGGTATTTAATGTGTTGATACTTTCACGGTTTGTGAAAAACAGAGAAGCTGAAAATATGATGAAAATAAAAAACGGTAATGTAAATTTAAATGAAATATGAAAGGAACGCTTCATCGTTTGACATGATGACCAAATGGTTAAGCAAAGGTTTGGTAAAATAATTAAAAACCAAACGAAAATAATAATATATTCAAAGCGCTGAATAAAAGGAACTTTAATTATTTTTAACATCGTTAAAGTAGGCCAAATAGTACGGTTTAATTGTCCCTCGCTGTAATACATAAAAGATACGATAGCTAAAACTACATAAATTAAGGTGCTAAAAGCAATTCCAGCATGGGCCCATCGCTTTAAAGATTTTCCTTTTTCAATAAAGGGATAAAAGATAAGAATTGTTTCAAACCCTAGAAATTCTAATGCAGAGTGTTTTGCAGATATAAGCATGTCAAAGGGTGAATGTGTAAAAATAGGTAAAATATTACGAAAATGTGCATACTTCATCGGATAGACTAAAAAGAATACAACGAACATAGGAAGAACAATACCCCAAAAACATATCCCTGTCACAGAACGGAAGCCACCTTTTATAATGTAGTAAGTGACTAATAAAAACATAAGCGTAAGTTTCCATAACTTAATGGTAGGGAAAATCCAAACTTGTATCACTTCTATATATGTACGAAGAACAGTAAGGCAAAATAATAAGCAATAAAGAGTGAAAATTACAGAAAATATAGAGCCAACCCATTTTCCAAAGGTTGTTGTATGAATACTAATTAAATCTCCGTCTTTTTCAAGCATTTTTAACATACAAAACAGTACAATATGAGTTGCAATACCTGCAATAATAAGAGAAATCCAAGCATCATAACCTGCATTTTTCAAAATTACACGTTGATATCCGAGAATTCCTATACCAACCTGGAGAGAATGCAATAAAATAAATGCAAAATATGGAGATACGGTCTTTGTTTTATTCATTGTATTCATTGCTTATTTCACCTCACTATTCTCCGATTCCAGATTGTACAATATTAAGATCTAAATTTATATCTACCGCTACATTTTTATACATATTTCGAATTTGTTTTATATTCCATTTTCTCGTATGGCTTCTAATTTCATCTCGTATTCCTAAAGGATCAATTTCTTTTTCTTGAAATTGTTTTATTAAATCTTCACAGTCTTTTTCGACATTTCGTTCAATTTGTTTTTTTATATAGTTGATATTTATTTTTTTTCTTAGATCAATCCAATTAGGAGAGTTTTTAATTAATCCATTTAGTTTTAAATGGATTTTTACTTTTGGTATGTCGCCAGTTTGATCTATATCATACTTATTTTCCCCAGCTAAGTTTTGTATAACAACCATACCTTTATGTTTATCCTTTTTTATTGCTGCTTCGTAACGTCCATTTTTCGTAGGATTAATAAGTAATTTTGCTAAAACAGAATGTCTTTTATCCGTATACATGACGACTTTATCGCCTTTTAAAAAGGCAAGTCCTTTGACAGCGACAGAATGATTATCGTCCATTTTAATATAAGGAACATAGGCATCACATACAGAAGAGTAATAATTATATAAAAAAATGTTTAATTCAGTTTGTGGAATGTTCTCATTTCTTATATTTTGCTCGAGTAAATCAGCAATATATAAAGACCCATTTTTTTTTCCGTAATTTAAAAGCTCTTCAGCCGATCCATCTACAATTGCTAGTTGTACATCACGCCCGATATTTGGGTCACGTTGTAAGTTAGTAATAATCTCTCCCATTCCGCGTTCCCCTAGAGCCTTTCCAAATAGGACGACACGCATTTGACCTACAACAACATTGTGAGGAGATTTCGCATTTAATCGTGAAGCAATTGTTTCAAGTGAACGGGCAGATGTTGTTTGCGTCTCTGGTTTAGACTTTACACCATGTGTGTACTCTGGGAATAGAATAGTTCCTTGGAATTTTTTGTTTTTTGTGATGTCAAATCCAGCAATATGAATAATACGCTGTGCATCCACTATATACGTTTGTGTACAGCCAGTTTGTAAAACGAAGAAGATAATGATAAGGTGCAATAAAATTTTTTTCATTCATTCTCACCATCACGTTTTTGCTTCGATTTGTTTGGATTGTAGCGCCATTTTGATTTTGGTCTAAGAAAAGAAGGTCTTTGTGCCGTTTGACTAAATGGTAATCGAAGAAAACCTTCTGCTGTACCTAAACCACGAAACGGATATAAAGGTAACAAATAAGGTGATCCAAGTGATTTTAATTTAATTAAATGAGCTAAAATAAATACAAATCCGACAGCGAGGCCTAATCCTCCGAATGCACCGGCTAAAAGAATAAGCGGAAAGCGTAACAACCGGATAGTAGAAGACATCTTTACGGTTGGTGTTGTGAAAGATGCAAGAGCGGATAAAGCAACTGCAATTAATAAAATTGTACTTGTCAAAGCTGCCTCCACAGATGCTTGGCCAATTACAATCCCCCCAACAATCCCGATCGTTTGTCCGACTTTTGTCGGTAAACGCGCTCCCGCTTCACGAAGCAATTCGATTGTAATTTCTAAAAAGAGTGCTTCTAGAATAGGAGGGAAAGGTACGTTAGCTCTCGAGAAAATAATAGGACCTAGTAAATCGGCAGGGATCATTTGATAATGATATGTTAAAGCCGCTGTATAAATAGCGGAAGAAAAAAGAGAAAATATAGCTCCGAAAAAACGAATAATACGAAAAAACGATCCAATCATCCACGGTAAATAATAATCTTCTGGTGAAATGAAAAAATCCAGTAATGTTGTTGGTCCTGATAAAGCATATGGAGAGCCATCTGTTAAAATTAAAACTTCCCCGTTAATTAATGCAAATACAGCTCGATCTAATCGTTCTGTAGGTAATAGAACAGGAAAAGGTGAATTGCTATTATCACTAATAAATTGCTCAATCATAGTTGAATCAAATGGGACATCAAAGTCAATGTCTTCTAGCCGTTGAATTGCGGTGTTGACAAATTGTTCATTTGTAATTCCTTCTATATAAGCAACTGCTACTTTCGTTTTTGATATAGATCCGACGGTAACTTCTTTAAAAATGAGTTGCTCCGTTACGATATTTCGGCGTAATAAGTGGATATTTGTATCAAGGTTTTCAACGAAACCGATTTTAGGTCCGATTACGCTATACTCATTTTCTGTATCGTTATATAATCGTTTTCCTAAAACAGTACTTTCGGCACGAATTAAAGCATATTGATCAGGATTCGAATTGTTTTTTAAGCGTATTAAAATATATCCACCTAATAATTTTTCACGAATATCATCAATAGAAGGGGAGGTAATAATGTCTTCAATAGAGATGATATTACATAAATCAGAGATGTTTTGGATTTGTTCCGATTCCTTTTTTATGGGAGTTAAAATGAATTGTTTAATAATAAGTGCTTCCACGACAGATTTATAATAAAACAAGCACAACGTTTCATCTTTAAGTATGTTATAAGAGACAAAATCGCTTGATTCTTTCATGGTTTGTATAAATTCTGGAATAGAACAAAGTGTTTTTGTATTAGTCTTTTTTGATTTCTTAGATGATAAACCGAACATTTTCTCACCCCTAACTTACATCATTTACTTGTGTTAGTTTTTGGGAAAGACGGGAATTTATACTTAAAAATTGAAAGTTCATAAAGAAAAGGAAGAGTGGTGAATGCCTCTTCCTTTTTAGCAGTTTAATTTGTTTTTTGTTCTTTAATAGACTTCACTAATTTCATCATTTCCGCTCGTATATCTTCTCTTTTTACATTTAATTTTTCGGCAATTTGTTTAATGTCCATTCCATCTTTTTTCATCTTTAATACATCATCAAGAGGGGTATTGCTTTTTTGAGAGATGATTGTTAACACAGTAAGATGACGCAATTTGATGTTATATTCTTTCATTTTTTGCTTTAGCTGATCCGGTGTGGATTTTTGCATAGTTGCTAACCGTTGTAGCAGTGCTTGCTTTGTTTCTTTATTCATATGATGCTTTTTCAGCTTACTTGGATCTACACCGAAATGCTCGGCTGTTTTCTCCCAAGATTTATTTTGCTTATAGTAAGCTAAAACATCTTTTATTTCTTTATTACTAATTCTTGCAATATGAGCAGCTTTCCAAATTTCATGTTTGTTATAGCCGAGTTTTTCTAGCGATTGCATTTCTTCTTCTGAAATTGGTTTATGGTGATGCATTGTTACTTCTTTTGGTGTGGCAGCGGATGTAGGGAAGGTGGATATCCCGCATAATAATGCTGCCATAGTCATACAAACAGCGATTTTTTTGTACATGTAAACTCCTCCTAGATGGATAATGTAGAAAACTGTACACATATCATTTCCATAAAATGTGAAATACTTGTGAACAAATCAAGTTTTTTTATTCACAGTATGAAATGATGTTTTTAGAAGTTTTCCAACATAAAACATTGATTAATAGTAAAAAACTAAGGTATAATCGAAATTGAAAATCAATATCAATGATGACGATAAACTTATACATATAGATAAAAATAAGGGAGAGATAAATATGACTACATATACTTCCATCGCTAATGTGATTAAAGAAAGACGCTCTGTTCGTACATTTACAGACAAAGCAGTAGAAAAAGATTTATTAATTGAACTATTAAATGATGCAACATGGGCACCTAATCATAAGCACCGTGAACCATGGAATTGTAAACTATACATCGGAGAAGGCCGCAAGAAATTAGTAGATGCAGTATTAAACTCTTTCACAGAAGAAGAAAGAGCGAAACGCGGTAAAATTTTATCAGATCGTTTCTTAAGCACGCCTGCACAAATCGTTGTATATATAAATGAAGATCCACGTCAAATTCAGCGTGACGAAGATTACGCTGCAACATGTGCATTTATGCAAAACTTCCAACTTCTTGCTTGGGAACGCGGATTAGGTTGCGTTTGGAAATCTGGCGGATTAAACTACAATCCATTATTTATAGAAGGAATCGGTTTAACAAGAGGCCAACGTATCGTTGGAATTCTTCATATCGGCTATTTCGATAAAGCACCAGAAGGAAAAGCTCGTACTCCGATTATGGAGAAGATGGAGATTATTGAAGGTTAATAGATAAGACATTCTCGTTTTTGCGGGGGTGTCTTTTTATTATGCAATCAATCCTCATGAAAGCTTGTTCTTCGTCATACACTTTCTTAAGGGAAAGTGTAAGGAGGGAAAATAATGAGAGCAAGTGACGATAAAGCACTGCAATATGCGATTGCGGAAATTACGGAAATTGCGACTGGATTTGGGCTTGATTTTTATCCGATGCGTTATGAAATATGTCCAGCGGAAATTATTTATACATTTGGTGCATATGGGATGCCGACAAGGTTTTCACATTGGAGTTTTGGAAAACAATTTTTCAGAATGAAATTACAATACGATTTAGGACTTAGTAAAATATACGAACTCGTTATTAACTCTGATCCATGTTACGCCTTTTTATTAGATACGAACTCTTTAATTCAAAACAAATTAATTGTAGCGCACGTTTTAGCACACTGTGATTTTTTCAAAAATAATATTCGTTTTTCAAATACGAAGCGAGATATGGTAGAGAGTATGGCCGCAACAGCGGACCGTGTGAAAGCGTATGAGCATAAGTACGGAAAAGCAGAGGTAGAAACATTTTTAGATGCCGTACTTGCCATTCAAGAGCATATTGATCCGTCGCTTATGCGTCCGAAGCTCGCATGGAGTATTGATGATTTAGAAGAGGAAGAAGTAGAAAAGAAAAAGGTATCGCAATACGATGATTTATGGAATTTAGATAATCGCAATAAAAAGCAGGAACGTTCCAATGTGCGTAAAAAGAAGAAAATTCCACCACAACCAGAAAAAGATTTACTTCTCTTTATTGAAGAATATAGCCGCGAGTTAGAAGATTGGCAGCGTGATATATTAACGATGATGCGCGAAGAAATGTTATATTTTTGGCCGCAGCTTGAAACGAAAATCATGAACGAAGGCTGGGCGTCCTACTGGCATCAACGCATACTTCGTGAAATGGACTTAACATCTGATGAAGCAATTGAATTTGCGAAATTAAATGCGGGTGTTGTACAGCCATCAAAAACAAGCATTAATCCATACTACCTCGGTATTAAAATGTTTGAAGATATTGAAGAACGGTACAACAATCCAACAGAAGAAATGAAACGACGAGGCGTAAAACCAGGATCTGGCCGTGATAAAATGTTTGAAGTACGCGAAATTGAATGGGACGTATCGTTCCTAAGAAACTACTTAAATAAAGATCTTGTTATGCGAGAAGATATGTATTTATTCCAGCGCCAAGGAAAAGAATATAAAGTAATAGATAAAGAATGGGAGAATGTGCGTGATCAACTCGTAAATATGCGGACAAATGGTGGGTTCCCGTACTTAGTAGTAGAAGATGGAGACTACTTAAAGAACGGAGAATTATACATTAAACATAGTTACGAAGGAATCGAGCTCGATTTAAAATACTTAGAAAAAGTATTACCATATCTTCATCAACTATGGGGAAGAACGGTGCATATGGAGTCCATTGTGGAGAGTAAGGGCGTTGTGTTTTCTTATGATGGGAAGATGGTGCATCGGAAGTATGTGTGAGGGGAAGAACGGACATAGGATACTGTGTCCGTTCTTTTTATTTGGAACCAAGTTAAATATGCTATTCTTGAAAAAAGGGAGTTATATAGAGAAATGGAGTGATTTAAATGAGCAAAATAGGGGTATGTAAGGTTGATATTACGCCGCCTGTAGGTATTGATTTTGTCGGATATCATAGAGAGACAGGAATAAATAATATTGAAGAGCGTATTTATGGGACAGTTTTTGTATTTGAAAAAGATGAAATGAAAACTGTGTTTATAAGTATCGATAATATTGGGATGTTAGTAGAAGATACGAATATGATTCGTGAGCGAGTAGCAAGTAGGCTTCATGTGCCATTTGAGCGAATAACGGTTGTTTATACACATACCCACTCTGGTCCAGAAACGGTCGGTGATAATTCGCTCGTACAGTCGTATAAAACGATTTTAGTAAATAATGTGGTGCAAGGTGCTGTTACTGCTAATAAAAATTTGAAGCGATGTGAAGTTGGCTGGAGTGTTACGACAGGTGATATTGGGGTCAATCGAAGAGAGAGAACATCTGATGGAAAAGCGAAGATGGGAACAAATATAGATGGTGTTGTAGATAAACGAATTGGTATGTTAGCAATAAGGGATGCTGAAACGAAGGAGTTATCTGGGGTTTTAGTATTTTGTACTGCGCATCCGAATGTTTTAAAAGGCAATAGTGATGAATTATCAGCGGATTATCCTGGAATGACGAGAGAGATTCTAGAGCAGATAGTGAACTGCCCTGTTATTATCGTTCAAGGTGCCGCTGGAAATGTGAATGCGAAGTATCGCGGTTCAAGTGAAGCCTTAAAACAAATGGCTTACATACTTAGTGGACATATATTAACGATGTTACCAACAGTTACATATAGTCCAATTGTAAAATTAAGGACAGTTTCAAGTATGATGCAAATGAAGTTGAAGGATATTCCTGAAATTGATGAGATACGAAGCATGGCTCGATTAGCCGAGAAGCAGTGGGGCGTGAATACGGATGAATGGCTTGCTATCGTATTAGAGAAATATAGGCAAGGTATTCGGAAGTTACGTATAGATTTAGAAGTTCAACTGTTTCAAGTTAATGATGGTATGTTTTCAGGTATACCGATGGAACCTTTTTCAGAAACTGCCTTAGCAATGAAAGAGAGCCTTCAAAATGAATTGGCTTTCTTTGGTGGATATATGAACGGATATCTTGGTTATTTACCGACAAAAGACGAATATGCATATGGCGGATATGAAGTAGAATTAAGTCCTATTGTGTATGGAACAGTTACAAATTTGTTAATGCCACCGGGAGAGAATACTGCGGAGTTGATTGTGAAAAAGGTTATGGATTTATGTAATATGGTGAAACTTTAATGAGACAGGTTTTTGAACGCAGAGTAAAGAATATGACTCATTGTTTGATTTTGTTAAGTCAATGTAATTAATAATGATAATCATTATTAATTACATTGACTTCTAAAAAAAGAAAAACTAGAATTTATAAAGGGATCTTCAATTGTTCGCTATCATTTGTATAGGAGGTAAGTTATGTTGGATAGCTTTATTTCTATAAGATGTAGGTTGGCTCTTTATAGTTTTGGTGTTCTTTTTATCTTTTTTTGTACAGTATTTTTGGTGAATCAGAAGGTGTATGCAGAAGATGTACCGTGGACATCAGTTTCAAATGAGGGAGAACGTGTACTTTTTCAAGAACAATCTTTGTATAGTAATGATCGAAGGGGAGAAGATCTTGTTTCACCTTCATTTGAAGGGCGTAAACATGGTGGGGAAGATTGGGGAGCCTTCTTAGAAAATACGAAGTTAAATTATTCACCTAACATTCTTACCTATTCTGTTATAGGAATAGATGATCGAATACGGGTTAATGATACAACTTCATATCCGTATAGTGCTGTAGTCCATATAGCAACTCAGTATAATAGTGGAGAAATTTATGGATGTACAGGAGCACTAATTAGTAAAGATACAGTGCTGACAGCTGGACATTGTATTTACAATAAAGAAATTGGTGGATGGGCGACAAATGTTATTGTAACTCCAGGATGTAATGGAGGACAAGCACCGTATTTACCTTATAAAGGAACAAAACTTTACTCGGTAAGTGGATGGACTGATAACGAAAATTCAAATTATGATTATGGAACGATTAAATTAAATGGGTCTCCAGGAGATTATACGGGTTGGTTTGGATATAGAACTACCTATGTAGAATCACCAAAAGGTTTACTTGCGGTGATTCCTGGATATCCAGCTGATAAAATAGGAAATGAACGTTACACAATGTGGAGAGATTATGGTCCAATTGAAGGTGTTAATCCTAGCAGACTAACATACAAGATTGATACTTATGAAGGGCAAAGTGGATCACCTGTATATCATTATTTTGATACAGGTATCAAAATAATAGCCATTCATACAAGAGGAAATAAAAATATGAATTTTGGAAATCGGATAACAGACAATGTGTTTAATAATATTAAAAGATGGTCTGAATAAATATAGTAAATCCATTTGGATTCATTTTCTTAGATTGTGGTATTTAAGAATTTTAAGCGAAATATATTCAACTTCAAGTGAAACTATTGAGTTTGGAAATTTAAATGTAGGTGTAGTTCAGTTATCTAAAACAAGTATTCCCTCATACTACACCATCTTTAGGTATTGATGTAATAGTAAAGAAAGTTATAGAACAGAACTATATGAAAAAGAACTTGGAAATATCTAAGTTCTTTTTTGTTTCAAATTTGTGAAAGAAAGACATATTGATTGAAATTAAATTTTTTATACTCTATTATATACCCATACGGGTATAGGTTTTTTGTGATTCATGAAAAAATTAAATAATAAATAACATGGAGGTTTGAAATATGTCCAGAAAAATAGTTGTAGTAGGCGGAGTTGCTGGCGGGGCATCAGTAGCTGCAAGGCTTCGTCGTTTAAGTGAGGAAGATGAAATTATTATGGTTGAACGTGGTGAATACATTTCATTTGCAAATTGTGGCTTACCATACTATATTGGCGGTGTTATTACAGAAAGACAAAAGTTATTAGTACAAGCTGTTGAAAGAATGTCAAAGCGCTTTAATCTAGATATACGTGTATTGAGTGAAGTAGTAAAGATTAATAAAGAAGAGAAAACAATTACGATAAAGAATGTAACTACAAATGAAACATACAACGAGGAATATGATATTTTAATTCTTTCACCAGGGGCAAAACCAATTGTTCCACCTATTCCGGGCATTGAAGAAGCGAAGGCGTTGTTTACGTTACGAAATGTACCTGATACAGATCGTATAAAAGCGTATATTGATGAGAAGAAACCACGTCATGCGACGGTTATTGGTGGAGGATTTATTGGAGTGGAAATGGTTGAGAATTTAAGAGAACGCGGGATTGAGGTTGCTCTTGTAGAGATGGCAAATCAAGTGATGCCACCAATTGATTACGAAATGGCGGCATATGTACATGAGCATATGAAGGTGCACAATGTTGAGCTTGTTTTTGAAGATGGTGTAGATGCGTTAGAAGAGAATGGGACTGTTGTACGTTTAAAAAGTGGCTCAGTTATAAAAACAGATATGATTATTTTAGCAATTGGTGTACAACCAGAGAGTAGTTTAGCGAAAGATGCAGGATTAGCATTAGGAGTTAGAGGAACGATAAAGGTAAATGAGAAATTTCAAACATCAGATCCACATGTATATGCAATTGGTGATGCGATTGAAGTGAAAGATTTTGTTACAGAAACAGAAACGATGATTCCTTTAGCGTGGCCCGCTAATCGTCAAGGTCGTATGTTAGCAGATATTATCCATGGCCATACGGAGTCTTTATATAAAGGTACGATGGGAACTTCTGTGGCTAAAGTTTTTGATTTAACAGTTGCTTCGACTGGAGTGAATGAGAAAATATTAAAACGACTAAATATACCCTATGAGGTAGTACATGTACAGGCAAATTCTCATGCGGGATACTATCCGAATGCTACGCCTGTGCTAATAAAATTAATCTTTAATAAAGAAAGCGGAAAAATTTATGGAGCGCAGGCGTTAGGGCGTGATGGTGTAGATAAGCGTATTGATGTTATTGCAACGGCAATGAAGGCAAACTTAACTGTAATCGATTTGCCGGATTTAGAATTATCATATGCCCCGCCCTATTCTTCTGCAAAAGACCCAGTAAACATGGTGGGGTATGCGGCAAGTAATATAGTAGATGGTTTTGTGGACACAGTGCAATGGCATGAAATAGATCACATTGTTAAAAATGGTGGATATCTTATTGATGTTCGAGAGCCTAATGAACTAAAACAGGGAATGATTAAAGACTCTATTAATATTCCGTTAGATGAATTACGTGATCGATTGGATGAAGTACCAATGGACAAAGAAATATATATCACTTGCCAACTTGGTATGAGAGGGTATGTTGCAGCGCGCATGTTAATGGAAAAAGGATATAAGGTAAAGAACTTAGATGGTGGCTTTAAATTATACGGAACAGTAGTACCAGAACGTGTTGTATATTAATATTTTTTCATCTTCCACTTCAAAATTTGGTGAAAGATGAAAGCCTATATAGTAAGGTTTCACTTCTTGTTTTGTGAACATATAAGATAAATATTAAAAATAGGGGTTTACAAAATACCCTATAGGGTATAATATATTGTCATAGGTTATAAATAGTGACATAATGGTAATGAGGTGATTATAGGATGGAATATAATCAAGATATGAAAAATAGATTGAAACGTATTGAAGGTCAAGTTCGTGGTGTGCTTCGTATGATGGAAGAAGGAAAAGATTGCCGAGAGGTTATTACACAGTTAACGGCATCTCGTTCTGCCCTTGATCGTACAATTGGGCTCGTTGTTGGGACTAATTTAGAGCAATGTTTGCGTGAACAGTTTGAAAGTGGTAATGGTTCAAATGAAGAGTTAATTAAAGAAGCTGTTCAATTACTTGTAAAAAGCCGATAATCTGTCAAATATAATTGTTGACAGATTTTCAAAAACATTTTAATATACCCCTACGGGTATATGTATATAAGTTGTGGAGGAATCAATTATGAGTATAAAAGTGGATATGAGTTTAGATTGTAAAGGGTTGGCTTGTCCGATGCCGATTGTGAAAACGAAGAAGGAGATAGAAGGATTAGCACCAGGGCAAGTGATTGAAGTTCAGGCAACAGATAAAGGATCTACGGTAGATATAAAAAGTTGGGCGGGTAAAGTAGGACATCAATATATCGGGACGAAACACGAGGATGATGTATTGGTGCATTATGTTAGGAAAGCAAACGAGCATGAAGTGAATGAAATTGTGAAATATCCTCATACAATTACGAATGCTGAATTACAGTCTATATTGTCTCATGGAGAAGAGAGCATTGTATTAGATGTTCGCGAAGCAGCGGAATTTGCTTTTGGTCATATTCCATCCGCCATTTCGGTACCATTAGGTGAATTAGACAGCGCAGTATTAGATAAGACGAAGCAAATTTATGTTATTTGCCGAACTGGTAATCGCAGTGATATAGCTTGCCAAATGTTGAAAGAGAAAGGTTATTCAAATGTGAAAAATGTCATTCCAGGTATGTTAGAGTGGCAAGGGAATATAGAGAAATAAATTTTTTTGAATAAAAATATACCTATGGGGGTAATAGAGTGAGTGTTAAACCGTTACAAGCAAAAGATGTGGCAGAGAAAGTGTTATTCGGAGAGTTATTCATTTTAGATGTTCGTAATGAGGCGGATTATGAAGATTGGAAAATTGAAGGGAAACAAGTTTCTTCTATTAATAGACCTTACTTTGACTTGTTAGATGGTGTAGATCATATTGTAAGTGAATTACCTAAAGATAAAGATGTTTTAGTAGTATGTGCAAAAGAAGGGTCTTCTATATTTGTGGCAGAGCAATTAACAGAGGCTGGATTAGAAAATATTTATTATTTAGCTGGTGGCATGAAGGCTTGGAGTGAATATGTAAAGCCTATAAAAGTTGGAGATTTAAAAAATGGTGGAAGTATGTATCAGTTTAACCGCCTTGGAAAAGGCTGTTTATCTTATATGGTCGTTTCAAATGGTGAAGCAGCAGTTATTGATGCAGTAAGAACAGTTGAAGCATATGAAGAATTTGCGAAAGAGCATGGCGTTACGATTACGAATGTAATGGATACACATTTACATGCAGACCATATTTCCGGAGGACGTAAGTTAGCGGAAAAGGTAGGTGGTACGTATTGGTTACCACCAAAAGATGCAGAGGAAGTTGTTTTCTCATACGAACCGCTTGTTGAAGGATCTGTTATTACGGTGGGGGGTACTAAAATTGTAATTGACGCATTATACTCACCAGGGCATACGATTGGAAGTACGTCATTCATTGTAGATGATTCTTATTTATTATCAGGCGATATTTTATTTGTAGATTCAATTGGGCGTCCTGATCTTGCTGGTAAGGCTGAAGATTGGGTGAGTGATTTACGTAATACTTTGTATAGCCGATATAAAGAGCTATCTCAAAATTTAGTTGTGTTACCGGCTCATTATTCAAAAATAAGTGAAATGAACGAAAGTGGTATCGTTAGTGCAAAATTAAAAGATTTATTTGAGCATAATGCAGGATTAAATATTGAGGATGAGGGAGAGTTCCGTAAAGTTGTAACAGAAAACTTACCACCTCAGCCAAATGCATATGAAGAAATTCGTCAAACCAATATGGGTAAAATTCACCCAAGTGTGGATAAAGAGCGTGAAATGGAGATTGGTCCAAATCGTTGTGCAGTGCACGAATAATGAAATAAATAAAAAATGGAGGAATTGATGATGAATATAAAACAAGTGTTAGATGCGAAAGGTTTAGCATGTCCAATGCCGATTGTAAGAACAAAGAGAGCAATGGATGCTCTACAAACTGGAGAAGTGTTAGAAATACATGTAACGGATAAAGGGTCAGTTAAGGATATTCCAGCGTGGGCAAATAAATGTGGCCATGACATCGTAAAGCTTGAAGAAGAAGGCGATGTGCTGAAGTTTTGGATTAGGAAGGCGTAGTGAAGCAATAGTTTTGTAAATATAGAGAGGTTGGTTATATGAACACAATATTAAGTACGCTTTTCATTGTACTTGCTGCATGGTTTGTTATTTCACGATTTTTACCAGTGAAAGGTGTTCAAAATATAAATGGCAAAGAATTGAAAAGTATAGTGGGGAAAAAGGGGAAGTATTTTATTGATGTCCGTACAGTAGGTGAATATAGAGGGAATCATATGAAAGGCTTTCAAAATATCCCCCTAAATGATCTAGCAAGTAAGGCGAATCAATTAGATAAGAATAAGGAAGTAATCGTTATTTGCCAAAGTGGAATGAGAAGTAAGCAAGCAGCAAAGGTATTAAAGAAATTAGGATTTCAGCACGTTATCAATGTTTCAGGCGGTATGAATGGTTTGTGAGGAGGGAATTTAAAATGAAAGAAATGACAGTAAAAGAATTGGAAGAAAAATTGTTACGTAAAGAAGCAGTAAATATCGTGGACGTACGTGAAGTAGAAGAAGTAGCCGAAGGGAAAATTCCAGAAGCGTGTAATATTCCACTAGGACTATTAGAGTTTCGTATGCATGAGTTGGATAAAAAGAAAGAGTATATTATCGTTTGTCGTTCTGGCGGAAGAAGTGCACGAGCAGTTCAGTTTTTAGAGAGCTACGGTTTTCAAGCAATTAATATGGTAGGTGGTATGTTAGCATGGGAAGGTAAAGTCGTATAGTACAGAGATACATGATTTGAGCCTTTTTATAAATGATAAAATACCCCTATAGGTAATTGGAGGGAGAACAACATGGAACAACAGAAGAAAACAACAATCGTTTTATTTAGCGGAGATTATGATAAAGCAATGGCTGCTTATATTATTGCAAATGGTGCAGCGGCGTATGATCAAGAGGTAACTATTTTTCATACTTTTTGGGGATTAAATGCTTTAAGGAAAGATGAGCATGTGAAGGTAAAGAAAACTTTTATAGAAAAAGTGTTTGGAAAAATGATGCCACGCGGTGCGGATAAGATGGGATTATCAAAAATGAATTTTGCAGGTATGGGACCAAAGATGATTAAAGGTATTATGAAAAAACATAATGCGATGCCTTTACCAGATTTAATCGATTTGGCGAAAGAACAGGGGATTAAACTTGTCGCTTGTCAAATGACAGTAGATTTATTAGGGTTAAAAGAGGAAGAGATTATGGAAGGGGTAGAGTTTGCAGGAGTAGGAGCTTATTTAGCAGATGCTTCGGATGGGAATGTAAACTTATTCATTTAATTCATCTTCTTTCTAGAAGGGAGGGGATGTAAGATGAGCTTAGTCGTATTACTTTTTATAATTGGATTTATAGGATCGTTTATATCAGGAATGGTTGGAATTGGCGGTGCGATTATTAATTATCCGATGATCTTATACATTCCGGTATTGCTAGGATTTTCTGGCTATACATCACATGAAGTGAGCGGTATTACAGCGGTGCAAGTATTCTTTGCAACTTTTGCAGGCGCTTGGGCATACCGGAAAAGTAATGACATGAATAAAACGTTAGTTATGTATATGGGAGCTAGTATATTAATAGGAAGCTTCATAGGGAGTTTCGGTGCTAACATATTAGAGGAACATACAGTCAATGTTGTTTATGCAGCATTAGCTACAATTGCAGCTATTATGATGTTTGTACCGAAACAAAATAATAGTGGAGATGTGAAGTATAATAAATGGTTAGCAAGCTTGTTAGCGTTCGTTGTAGGGGGAGCTTCAGGCATTATAGGAGCTGGAGGTTCGTTCCTTTTAGTTCCCATTATGCTAGTTATTTTAAAATTACCACTGCGCATGACGATCGCAACATCTATCGCTATTACGTTTATTTCCTCAATAGGGATTACTACAGGAAAAATGGTTACTGGGCAAGTAGTTATCATTCCAGCTCTAATTATTGCGGTTGCCAGTATATTTGCTGCGCCACTTGGAGCACGAGTCGGGAAGAGGCTAAATCAAAAAGTACTGCAATATGTATTGTCCACTTTAATTGTAGGCACTGCTGTTAAAATGTGGATTGATATGATATCAAAATAAAAGGATGGTGCTGCTTACAGCCCATCCTTTTATTTATTACCTGTAAACCCCATGGATTAAAGTTTCACTTTATGCCCAAATAACTTTCATTAAGTTTTTATATTCGTCATTTGCTAATTTATATAGCATTCTCGTATGTTCAAAGACAAGTGCTGGATTAAAGTTTGGTTCTGAGAATGCAAGAGATGTTGAAATATCAATTGCATTTTGCTTATTTAATGTGAATTTTGCAAAGCGATAAGATGTATTTAATTCATTGATGACATGTAAAATATCATTTGTTGATGTTGCATCAGGCACGTGAGCAACATTGAAGCAGTATATATCCACCGTAGGATGTTCGTTTTGGAAAGCAGCGATAAGTTGAATCTTTGCGCCAGCTTCAGTCTCTAATCCTACTGAAAAATGAACAGAGCCATCATTTTCATCTATATTTTCTTCCATGTATATATCGTTAGATTTTAAGTAGTCTTTAAAATCTGAGATGTTATGTTTTACTGCAGCTTTCATATGTATGAGCCCCCTGATAATTGGAATAGATTGCTACTATTTATTATAATTTAAAAATATTAAAAAAGATAGTTAGAAAGTTCTGATTTTTATATTTGGAAGAATAAAAAGAAGCGGTTCTCTACCTCCATAGAGAACCGCTTTTATATTATTCATTGTCATTAGACGATGTTTCTGTATCTTCACTGCTATTTTTGTTCTTATTTTTCACTTCATTGTTATTTGATTCGCGTTCACTTGAATTTTCAGACTTAGATTCTTTTGTCTTTTTCGAATCAGAGTTTGAGTCAGACTTTGTATATGCAGGTAGCCCAAGATGAGTACGAAGTTCATTTGTAACATTAGCTAATTCTTTTTTATCTGGATTGTAGTAGTAAGTTCGACCACCACCAGCAGATTTGCTACAAGTATCGTCACCTTTTGCCATGTAGCAATCATCACCTTGGATTTGTAATTTCTCAATTTCCGAATCCGATCCATATTTATAGAATGAAAGCATATCATCAAATGTTAAGTTTGTAACGAATTGTCCGTTAATATCATCAATGATGTTGCCAACTTTTGTTACAGAACCAACACTTGTTAGTTTCTTTAAAATAGCCTCGATAACGAGTTGTTGACGTTGTCCACGCATTGCATCACTATCGATGTGCCTTGTTCTAGCAAGAGCAAGAGCTTCTTCGCCATTTAGCTTTTGAACACCTTTTTCTAGATGAATAGCCTCAGCATTATCATTGCTATCTTGCTCAGTAAATTCAACTGGTACATCAACTTCAACACCGCCCAAGTCATCGACGATTTTTATAAATGATTTAAAGTTGAATTTTACAAAATAATCGACAGGAACATTCATTAATTTTTCAACTGCATCAATGCTTGCTTGTGGTCCACCATTTTTTCCGTTTTTAGCAGAACCGAATGCATGAGCGTGTGTAATTTTATCTTTTTTCTTTTCTATTGGAATATAAGTATATGTGTCACGTGGGATACTTAATAGTTTAACAGTTTTGCTATCTTTATTAAATGTTGCAAGTAAAAGCGCGTCTGTTCTTATAGCTTCACCATATTCTTTTCCACGGACATCGCTTTCATCGACACCCATTATTAAAACAGAGACATTGTTTGTAATAGGTTTTACAGCCTTATCACGTAAATCAGATTTATCACCGCGTGCTAAATCGTGTGCGGCATTTCGAACAGCAGAAGATGCTTTATTTACTAAAAACCAAGTATAACCGCCGCCTATTAATAAAACGAATAGTATAGCGCTTATAATAATTTTTATTTTTTTCTTATTTTTTTTCGGTTTATTGCGTGTATTTTCTTGCAAAGATGGGTTTTGCTCCATTTCCTGTACTCCTTCATTTGGATTGAAATACGACACTCATATCCACTTATTATAATGAAATTTAGCGAAAAAAAACATTACAAAACATTTACATTTCGTAAAAATTCAATATATTTATAAAAAGTCAGATTTTCTATATATTATTTGTCAGATGTAGAATAAGTATAAGGGCTTTTAGTAGAAATGAAAATATATATTATGAGAAAGTGATAGGGAAGTAAGATTTGTTGAAATATAGCCAAG
Organism: Bacillus sp. ISO11; assembly: GCF_003458115.1. Classification (NCBI taxonomy): domain Bacteria; kingdom Bacillati; phylum Bacillota; class Bacilli; order Caryophanales; family Bacillaceae; genus Bacillus; species Bacillus sp. ISO11. The sequence goes on from NZ_QXCO01000021.1 coordinate 53,641, forward strand.
AAGAAATGAGTAAGCTTACTTATTTCTTCTATATAATAAAGAAGAATTTGACGGATAAAGGAGAGAGCATAATGAATCATACATCATTCCGAGCAATCGTTGTGAACGAAAAGGAAAATCATCAGTTTGTAAGAAAAGTTGTTGAGAGAGAAGTAAGTAGTTTACCTGAGGGAGACGTATTCATACAAGTTCATTATTCTTCATTAAATTATAAAGATGCTCTTTCAGCTACTGGTAATAAAGGTGTTACGAGAACATATCCTCATACGCCAGGAATTGATGCTGCAGGAGTAGTTGTGAGTAGTGAAGATGCTACCATTAAAGCAGGAGATCAAGTTATTGTAACGGGATATGACTTAGGTATGAATACCTCTGGTGGTTTCGGAGAATATATTCGCGTGCCATCATCTTGGGTCGTGCCTTTACCAGAAGGAATGTCATTAAAGGAAAGTATGATGTATGGGACAGCAGGTTTTACTGCGGCGTTGTCGGTATATAAGCTTATTGGGGCAGGAATCAAGCCTAATATGGGAGATGTTTTAGTAACGGGTGCTACAGGCGGCGTAGGCAGTGTAGCTGTTAGTATATTAAGTAAGTTAGGGTTTAACGTAGTAGGAGCGACAGGAAAAATGGAAGAGAAAGATATGCTACTACGTCTAGGAGCGAAAAAAGTGATTCATCGCGCGGAATTGAATGATGAATCAGGAAGACCGATGTTAAAAGGGATATACGCCGGAGTTATTGATACTGTAGGTGGACGTATGTTAGAAACAGCTTTAAAAACAGTAAAGTATGGTGGTTGTGTAACGACATGCGGTAATGTGGCAGGCCAGGAATTACAAACAACGGTATATCCGTTTATTTTACGAGGCATAAGCCTTTTAGGGATAGATTCTGTGCAATGTCCAGCAGATGTGAGAAGTGATGTGTGGACGCTCTTAGCAAATGAATGGAGTAATAAAGAGTTAAGATCTTATACAGGAGAATGTACATTAGAAGAATTAGAGGAGAAGTTTACACTTATATTGCAAGGAAAGTTAAAAGGAAGAACAGTTGTTAAAATATAATAAGAAAGAGACGCTTACGTTAGCGTCTCTTTCTTATTATAATGATTGTTTTAAATTGATTTTTCCTTGTTCACCTAAAACACCGTCAGCGATATTTACAGCGTGATCGCCAATGCGCTCTAAGTTACTTACCATATCGACGAAGATGATACTTGCATCACCTGAACAGCTGCGTTCGTTTAGACGTAATACGTGACGTTTACGAAGAACACGTTCCATTTGGTCGATTTTGCGTTCTTTTGCAATAACAGTTTGAGCTAGTTCAGTATCGAAGTTTGTTAAAGCTTCAACTGAGTCTTGCAGTGTTGAAATTGTTAACTCAAGCATTTCGTTTAATTCAGCTAATGCTTCATCTGATAGTGAAACACGGTTTGAAATTTGGAAATCTACAAGTTCTACAAGGTTTTCTACATGATCACCGACACGTTCAATATCTCCAACAACACCTGCTAAAACAGAATGTTTTTCAGAATCCGTAGGTGAAAGTGGCTTTTCTGATAGTAAAACTAAATACTCGGTAATTTTTTTATCTAAATTGTTAATAGCTCCTTCTAATTGAGTAGCCATGTTTGCGTGTTTTTTGTCTTGTGTATTTAAAAATTGATTTGCTTCTTTTAATCCATGTAATGAGAACTCAGCCATACGGATAATCTCTTTTTGAGCTTCAGTTAAAGCGATGGCTGGAGATTGTTCAATAAAGATTGGATTTAAATGTTGTGGTTTGAAGTCAATCGCTGCATCTTCACCACGAATAATTTTTGTTACGATCCATGCTAACACTGCAATGAACGGGAATTGAATGATTGTATTTGTTACGTTAAATGTTCCGTGTGCAAATGCAATAGTCATTTCTGGATTCAAGTTTAATGATGTTTGGAAATATTGAATTAAACTTGTAAATGGTACTAATAAAATTGTAAAGATAATTGTACCGATAATATTAAAGATAACATGAACTAATGCTGCACGTCTTGCGGCAATAGAAGTACCGATTGCTGCTAATACAGCTGTAATTGTTGTACCGATGTTATCACCGAATAATACAGGAAGAGCTGCTTGTAAATCGATTGCACCTTGACCAAATAGTTCTTGTAAAATACCGATAGTTGCACTTGAGCTTTGTACAATTAAAGTAAAGACTGTACCGACAACAATTCCTAAAATTGGATTATCACTCATGCTAACTGTTAATTCTTGGAATGATTCTAAAGAACGAAGAGGTTTCATACCTGCACTCATTAATTCTAAACCGAAGAATAACATACCAAAACCGAATACAACTTGACCTACAGAATGTACTTTTTTATTTTTAAAGAAGAATAGTAAGATTGCTCCAATTGCCATAACTGGGAGAGCATATTCTCCGATTTTAATTCCGATAATAAATGCAGTAACTGTCGTACCGATGTTTGCACCCATAATAACACCGATTGCTTGTCTTAATGTCATAAATCCGGCACTTACAAGTCCGACTGTTAAAGCAGTTGTTCCTGAACTGGATTGGATTAATACCGTAACTAACATACCTGCTAGTACACCCATAAGTGGGTTTGTTGTAAAACGATCTAGAATATCGCGAAGACGATCTCCAGCTGCTTGTTGCAGTCCATCGCCCATGTATTTAATCCCGAATAAGAAAATACCTAATCCACCAATGAACTGGAAGATCATATCTTGAACATTATATTCCACGCATTCCACTCCTTAAATTTCATGTACGATGTAATTATTAACTGAACCTTGAGGCACTGTAAACGGTTTGCTAGTAAAATTTACACTAAATTTACAAAGAGAAGAAAAGTTTACAATCCCTTAAAGAAACAGCTGTGTTCTATTGGTTTTCATCTTGTATAAATCTTAATTTTGTAAAGAAATCACACTTTTTAGAATAATATTGTTCAGTCGAATATTAAGGAAAGCGTCTGCGAGTTCATCGTATATTTTTTGATGAAAGTTAAAAAAATATGTAGGAAAATGCATGTAGTTTTATAACAGCAAAACGAGGGGAAATAATTCTTTTAACACGATAAAAAAGCCACTGAATTATCCAGCAGCTTTTTCCGTGTTTTTATCGCCATGCTTTTGTTTTCTTATGCTTGTAATGTAAATGAAGAGAAAAGCAATAAGTAATAGAGAGGAGTAACGATATACAGTTGCATAGTTTGTAAAATGAGCAATAAATCCAAATATAATCGCTCCAGCGCCGATTCCAAGGTCAAATGCGGAGAAGAATGTAGCCGTTGCTACGCCGCGTCGATGCGGTGCTACGCGGTCAATCATCCATGCTTGTAGTGCAGGTTGGATCGCTCCAAAACCACTTCCGTAACATGCTGCAGCAATAATTAAGCTCGGAATTGTCGTCGTATACGACAATAAAATAATGCCTGTAAAAGTTATAATAACTCCCGGAATGATGACGAATGTATGGCCTTTCGCATCATATAGCTTTCCAGAGAATGGACGAGTTACAGCGATTGCTAGTGCGTTACATAAAAAGAAGAGACTAATATCAGCTATGCCGACTTCTGTAGCAAATAGAGTGATAAAACTTCCGATTCCTCCGTACATTAATGTAATACATAATATTAATAATGAAGGAAGTAAAGCTTTACGCTCAATAAATCCATCGAGAAAAGTACTAGATGATTGTTGTGGAGGCTGTTTCGATTTTTGGATTTGAAGTAGTTTCGTTAATATTAATGAAACAACTGTGCACGATAATGCACATAAAAAAAGAATTGTGAAGTTATATGTTTGCATAAGCCATAGTCCGATAAGTGGACCGAGGGCCATTGCAATTGTTCCAGAAAGGCCAAAATATCCCATGCCTTCTCCGCGGCGAGCTGAGGGAATTAAATCAGAAACGACAGTTCCATATGTAGTCGTTGTAATACCGAAACCAGCTCCGTGTAAAATACGAACAGCAAGCAAGAGAAAGATAGTTGAGGCGAAAAGGTAACTGCCCATAGCGAGTAAACAGATAGCAGTGCCGATCATTAAAATGATTTTTTTATTGAATTTTTGCAAGGCGTTCCCAGTTAGCGGTCTAACAAAAAGTGCTGCAACGGTAAACATGCCGACAACAAATCCGATATTGGAACTTGTGCCACCAATTTCTTTCACATAAACAGGTAAGGTTGGAATTAACATTTGAAACCCTAAAAACATACATAAGTTTGCAAAAATTAAAGCAACAAACTCTTTCGTCCATAACGGTTCTCGTTTTACGAGTATTGCTTCTCCCATATATTCATCCCCTATATAAAATTTTCTCTTTTCTTTCGAGTATATGTATTGGCCAATGCAACAGTCAAGGAAGGTGTCTTGAAAACGGATAACAATTTTTAAGATGAAAAACTGACAAATTTGTGTAAAAGCTACACAACTATGAAAAAAAGATGTAAAGTATAGATGTATAGACTTGTAGGTGTTAAGAATGATAGAAATTGTTTTTTCTTTAAAGAAAGCGGATTCAAAAGAGTAGTGAACAAGAAGGGGATATATACTTTTTCACTACATATATTTGAAAAGGTTTACAATATGATGAAGAAAGAGGCGTGTACATATGAGACGATTAGGTATTTCTATTTATCCAGAACATTCAACAGTAGAGAAAGATAAGGAGTATTTAACATTAGCAAGTAAATATGGATTTACACGTGTGTTCACATGTTTATTATCTGTGGATGGAGAAAAAGAGAAAATTATAGAAGAATTTAAAGAAACGATCTCTCATGCGAATGCATTAGGGTTCCAAGTATTAGTTGATATTAGTCCATCTGTTTTTGAACAATTAGGTATTTCGTATAATGATTTATCATTCTTCCATGAATTAGGTGCGTACGGTATTCGTTTAGATGTCGGTTTCTCAGGATTAGAAGAATCAATTATGACTTATAATCCGTATGGTTTGAAAATTGAGATTAATATGAGTAATGGTACGAAGTATGTAGATAACATTATGAGTCATAGACCAAATCGTGAAAATTTAATTGGTTGTCATAATTTTTATCCGCATCGTTATTCAGGATTATCATACGATCATTTCATTAAATGCTCGAAACAATTTAAAGATTACGGTATGAGAACGGCAGCTTTTATTTCATCATTTGATGCAACATACGGACCTTGGCCAGTAACAGAAGGGTTATGTACATTAGAGCAGCATCGTGAATTACCGATGACAACACAGGCGAAGCATTTATTCGCGACTGAATTAATTGATGATGTTATTATTGCAAACGCATATGCGTCAGAAGAAGAATTACAAGCACTAGGTGCATTAAATAAAGAGAAACAAACATTTGATATAGAAATATATGATACAACGACAGAACTAGAAAGAATTATCGTATTAGACGAACCACATTTTTATCGCGGAGATGTATCTGAATATATAATTCGTTCTACACAAAGTCGTGTGAAATATAAAAAAGAAGAATTTAAACCTCATAATACGCGCGAAATTAAGCGTGGAGATTTATTAATTGATAATGAACAATATGGCCAGTATAAAGGCGAATTACAAATTGCATTAAAAGATATGGTGAATACAGGAAAAACAAATGTAGTTGGTCGAATTGTAGAAGAAGAGATTTTCTTACTAGACTATTTACAAGCATGGGATAAATTCGGATTTACATTAAAGAAATAGAGAGAATATAAAGGGGAAAAACTACTGATTTCAGCAGCTTTTCCCCCTTTATATATAAAGAGCGAGAGGAAGAGCTATGACAAAGGTGCATCAGCGATTAATTTCTATTTTAGAGGAATTTTTAGAAGAGAAATCGATGTTAAATCGAGCTTTTTTAGCAGGCCGTTTACATGTATCAACGAAGACGATTCAAAAGGATATAAAATTATTAAATGATATATTGGAAGAAAACGGAGCGAAAATCGAATCGCAAAGAGGGAATGGGTACGAATTAGAAATTATACAAAAGAAGAAATTTGAAGACTTTTGTGTGAGTCTATTTCAAAAACAGACGGAAAAGATCCCAACTTCTTATGAAGAAAGAATAGCGTACATTCTGCAGCGTGTTTTAATGACAGAGGGATATGTGAAGCTTTCAGAATTAGCGGAAGAGATGTATGTGAGCAAATCAACGGTCAATTTAATTATGAAAGATGTTACAGATATATGTGGTTGCTATGAATTACAAATTGAGAAGAGACCGTATTATGGTATACGTATTGTTGGAGAGGAATTTAATATTCGTTCTTGTTTATCACAATATGGTTTACCGCGTTATGATCATACTCCGTTTCATGAGCAATTTGAGCAGACGGAGACATATTTATCGCTACCTCATATATCACTCATTCGTTCAATTATATTAAAGTATATTGAAGGCGGAACAATATATTTATCTGATATAGAAATTGATAATTTAGTCATTCATATTGCAATCGCATTAAAGCGTTGTCAAAGTCAACATTATATAAAAGGACTGCATGCGGAGCAATCAGAACTTATACTAAAGAAAGAATATACAATTGCGAAGCAGATTTTAGGAGATTTAGAGAAAGAGTTGAAATTTTCATTTCCAGAAGAAGAAGTATTATATGTGACGATGCATTTATTAAGTACTGCTGTTACAACGAGAGATCGCTATGAAAATGTAGAAGAGCTATTAGGGAAAGATATATATGCATTTATGCAACATATTCTTTTTAAAGTAGCGGAAGAACGGAATCTTATTTTTTATTATGATGAAGAATTATTATTTGGATTTGGTATTCATTTAAAAACGTTATTAAATCGTTTGAAGTATAAGCTAAATACGAGAAATCCTCTTTTGGCAGAAGTGAAAAAGAATTATCCGTATGCTTTTGAAATTGCTGTTCTCGTTGGAGATATCATTGGTGAATATACGGGTGAATCGATCCCTGAAAGTGAAATTGGTTATATTGCAATTCACTTCGGCGGAGCGATGAGCCGTTTGCAGGAGCAAAATCAAAAGAAAAGATGCTTATTAGTTTGTGCGACTGGTCAAGGAAGTGCACAACTATTAAAATATAAAATTTTATCACAGTTCCGAGATAAATTAGAGATTGTAGGTATTACAGGCTATTATCAATTGAAAGTAGAAGATCTTTATAAAGAAAAAATAGATTGTATTATTAGTACGATTCATATACCGAGTGGCTTGCCTGTTCCAGTTATAAAAGTGAATTCAATATTTGATGATAAAGAGATTAAATCGATTGGTCAGCGGTTGTTTACGCATGTGAATACTAGTGTGCAGCCTTATATTAAGGAAGATTTAATCTTTTTAAATCATAATGCTTCTACGAAAGAGGATGTTATTCAGTTTTTATGTGAAAAAGCTGCTGAGAAACGCTATGTACCAAAAAACTTTTATGCTTCTGTTATGGAGAGAGAAAATACGTCTCCGACAGCGGTTGGGAATTCAGTTGCAATCCCGCATCCGATGCAGTTATTAAGTGAGGAAACTTTTTTGATGTTTTGCACACTTGAAAAGGCTGTTGATTGGGGAGATAAAAAAGTACAAGTAATTATTTTATTTAGTGTAAAGCGCAATAATAATGAAGATTTGCAAAGGCTTTATGATTTTTTATATGATATTATGTCTAGTCAAACTACGATAGAGAAACTTACTCAGACCGAGGTAATTGAAGATTTTCAAGAGATTTTATTATCATTTTGAAAAAGTATATAAAAACTTCCGTTACATAACGGAAGTTTTTTATGTTTAATTGTATGCGTTTTCATAATAAGATAAAAATATAGAAAACATATAGCTTGGGGGAATTTAAAATGGCTGATATGCAAACTCCATTTGCGTTAATTTTACATGGTGGCAATGCGAGAAGCGCGGCGCTTGAAGCAATTGCTTTTGCAAGACAAGGAGATTTCGGGAATGCCGGTGAAAAGATGAAACTTGCTAGTGAGGAAATTTCAGCAGCGCACCGTATTCAAACGGATTTAATTCAAGAAGAGGCAAGAGGAAATCATGCAGAAATTAGTTTACTGTTAGTGCACGCACAAGATCATTTAATGAATGCAATTACAGTGAAAGAACTGGCTGAAGAATTTATTGCTCTTCATAAACGAGTAGAAGAGAAAGTGACCGTATAAGATGTACATTTTATTATGTTGTGCAGCAGGTATGTCAACGAGTATGGTCGTAAGAAAAATGCAAGAAGAGGCAAAGAAACAGGGGAAGAATTATAAAATTAAGGCGGTTGATTCAGAACTAGTGAAGCTTGAAATTAAGGAAGCCGATGTCGTTTTAATTGGCCCACAGGTGAAATATTTATTTCCAGCTGTAGAGTTTCTTGCAAATTCATACAACATACCAGTTGCGATTATAGACCAACGAGATTATGGTATGTGTGATGGTTTGAAAGTGCTTAAGCAAGCAGAACAATTAGTTTTAGCATAATTATATCTTTTTAAATATAAACATTATAATGTTATAAAGTTTATTTCATTCTTTTATAGTAGAGAGAAAGAGGAGGGCTATTGATGAATGGGTTTATGAGTTTTATGGAACAAAAGATTATGCCAACAACGCAAAAAATTGCAGGACAACGACATTTATTAGCAATTCGAAACGGGGTTATTTCTACATTACCGTTAACGATCGTCGGATCATTTTTCGTTATCTTTTTAAATTTACCAATTGATGCATATATGGAATGGATTGCACCGTTTCGCCATATTCTAGATATTCCATTTCGATTTACAGTAGGACTAATGGCATTATACGCAGCATTTGGAGTAGGGGCTTCGCTCGCGAACTTTTATCAGCTCAATCAGTTAAGTGCAGGGTTATTATCTGTACTCGCCTTTTTACTAGCATCAGTTGAACCAATTCAAATTACGAAAGCTGTACCAGGTGTTATTGATGCAGGGAGATATATTTCAGTAGGAACATTAAGTGCAACGTCTTTATTCGGCGCAATTGTTACAGCATTAATTGCAGTAGAAATTTATCATTTTATGATTAAGCATAATATCTCGATTAAATTACCAGATAGTGTACCACCAGCAGTTTCAAATTCGTTTGCAGCATTAATTCCAACATTAGCAGTTATTCTTTTATTCTGGGGCATTCGCTACGGTTTGAAATTTGATGTAAATACAACAATTACATACTTAATCGCACCACTAAAATCAGTATTAGTAGGAAATAATTTATTCGGCGGTTTATTAACAGTATTCTTAATCGTATTTTTCTGGTCATTCGGTATACATGGACCAGCGATTTTAGGACCAATTATTCGTCCGATGTGGGATTCAGCAATTCTTGAAAATATGGAAGTATTCACGGCTACAGGAAATGCACATCAGTTACCAAACTTATTTACAGAGCAATTCATTCAATGGTTCGTATGGATTGGCGGATCAGGCTCAACGTTAGCTTTAGTAATTATGTTTATGTTCTCTAAATCTAAGTTCCTAAAAGAGTTAGGTAGATTATCATTCGTACCAGGTTTATTCAATATTAACGAACCAATTATTTTCGGTGCACCAATTGTAATGAACCCAATCTTAATTATTCCGTTCGTTATTACACCGTTAGTGACAACGACAGTATCATATTTCGCAGTTGTTTCAGGTATGATTCCACTCATGATGGCGAAACTGCCATTTACGATGTTAGCACCAATTGCAGCGGTGATTAGTACGGACTGGACAATTATGGCTGGTGTACTTGTACTTGTTAACTTTGTTATCTCGTTCGTTATTTACTATCCATTCTTCAAAATGTATGAGAAACAACAATTAGCAGGAGAGGAGAAAACAGAATGCTCGGAGCAATTATCATCTTAATTACATTCGTGGTCGGACAGTGTATTGCCCATTATTCGAAATGGGTACAAAGTAAATCTTTATTAGTGTTACTACTAGTATCAGTTTTATTTATCGGTTGTTCAATGGGTGCATATGTAATGTTAGGATTGCAATCACCGTACGTAATTATTGTACCGACAATTTTATGTGCAACGTGTTTATCTGCAAAATATAGATTTACGAGCATGGCATTAATACAACGTGTGAAGGAGATGCAAAAGCATGGAGCGTAAATTAGGAATTTCACTTTATCCAGAACATTCAACGAAAGAAAAAGATATGGCTTATATTTCCGCAGCGGCACGACACGGTTTTTCAAGAATATTTACTTGTTTGTTATCTGTGAATCGTCCGAAAGAAGAAATTGTAGCTGAATTTAAAGAGATTATCAATCACGCAAAAGATAACAATATGGAAGTTATTTTAGATGTAGCTCCGGCTGTGTTTGATCAGCTTGGTATTAGTTATAGCGATTTATCATTCTTCGCGGAGTTAGGCGCAGACGGTATTCGTTTAGATGTAGGCTTCGACGGGTTAACTGAAGCGAAAATGACGAATAATCCGTACGGTTTAAAAATTGAGTTAAATGTAAGTAACGATATTGCGTACTTAGAAAATATTCTTTCGCATCAAGCGAATAAATCAGCCTTAATTGGTTGCCATAATTTTTATCCGCAAAAATTCACTGGTCTTCCGTACGATTATTTCATTCGCTGCAGTGAACGCTTTAAAAAGCATGGTATTCGCAGTGCAGCCTTTATTACATCACATGTCGCAAACATCGGTCCATGGGATATTAACGATGGATTATGTACATTAGAAGAGCATCGTAATTTACCAATTGAAGTACAAGCGAAGCATTTATGGGCAACAGGGTTAATTGATGATGTCATTATCGGAAATGCTTATGCGAGTGAGGAAGAGTTAGAAAAACTAGGAAACTTAAATCGCTACATGTTACAGCTAAAAGTGCACTTTGTAGACGAAGCGACTGAAGTAGAGAAGAGAGCTACGCTGCAAGAATTACACGTAAGGCGCGGCGACATAACAGAGTATATGGTACGTTCTACAGAAGTACGTAAAAAGTACAAAGACTATGACTTCCCAGTGCGCGAAAGTGTGCTACAGGAAAGAGGGCAAGTTGTAATTGGTAATAACTCATTTGGAAAGTATAAAGGTGAACTGCAAATCATCTTGAAAGAAATGCCGATAGATGAACGGAAAAATATCGTCGGTACAATTGCGGAAGAGGAGTTATTCTTACTAGATTATGTAGGAGCTTGGACGCAGTTTACTTGTGTGGAATAGGGAAGATAGGGGGCGTTCCAAATTTTGGACCGCCTTTTTAATATTAAAGTACTTTTAACGTCAAAATTTGTCGGTAAATCGATATCTCTTGTCGAATCGTTGATATATTATAAATTACGATAGATATATTCGAAAAATCGTTGATATATTGTAGGTTACGATAGATATATTTGAAAAATCGTTGATATAATTTCATTTACTATGTCATTTTTCAGTAGTTTAATAGAGTAAAAAAGAGCCAGCCTCAACGATGAGACTGACTCTTTTTTACTAACTAGTTTAATACTTTAACTGTAACTGTTTTACGTCCCCAGCTACTTGATGTACCTTTATCTGGCATTAAAACGTCGATTTTATTACCTTTAATAGCTCCACCAGTATCACCAGCGATTGCTACTCCGTAACCTTCAACCCATACTTTTGAACCTAATGGAATTACACTTGGATCAACTGCAATAAGTTTCATGTTTGGATTAGCTGTTAAGTTATGACCTAAAGCTGATTTTACTTGGTCGCCTGCTTTATAACCATTTTCAAGTGGATCTGCTGTGTAAGCTGTTGCTACAACACGTAACTCACGAGAAGATGATGGTGCACTTGTTTCAGTTTCTTTTGCAACAGGTTGTTGTGTAGCTGGTTTTTGAGCTTTAGCCGCTTCACGAGCTTTAGCTGCTTCTTGAGCTTTAGCCGCTTCACGAGCTTCAGCCGCTTCTTGAGCCTTAGCTTCTTGAGCTTTAGCCGCTTCACGAGCTTTGGCTGCTTCTTGAGCCTTAGCCGCTGCTTGAGCTTCAGCATCTGCTTGAGCTTCAGCATCTGCTTGAGCTTTAGCCGCCTCTTGAGCTTTAACTTCTGCTTGAGCTTCAGCATCTGCCTGAGCTTTAGCTGCTTCTTGAGCCTTAGCTGCTTCACGAGCTTTAGCCGCTTCTTGAGCTTTAACTTCTGCTTGAGCTTCAGCTGCTTCGCGAGCTTTAGTTGCTTCTTGAGCTTTAGCTTGAGTTTCAGCTACTTCCTGAGCTTTAGCCGCTTCACGAACTTTAGCTGTATCTTGAACTGTAGTCGTTTTTTCAACTTTAGCTACTGGTTGAACTTTAACTGGTGCTTTACCTGTTAAGTAAGGAACATGAACATAAGCTGTTTTTCCGTTATATTCAAATTGAATCCAATCATTTTGTACTTGGTGTGTTGTTTCAATTACATCATCTTTTTTCAACTTACCAAGAATCTCTGAGTCTGTGTTTGCTCCAGCACGTACGTTTAATACGTTTGCTGTTACGTAGTAAGTGTCTTTTGTATAGTCAGCGCTTATGAAAGCTTCTTTACCGCTATTCAATTGAACTTTTGACCAACCATTTTCTGTATGTAAAACATTTACTTTATATCCATCTAATAATTTTCCTACAACTTTTGATTCAGTAGTTGGGTTTTCTCGTACGTTTAGTACGTCAGTCGTTACGATTGTTTCTGCTTTAGCAGATGTTGTGAAAATCCCAAGACCAAAAACCGCTGCTGTTGCTATACCCATAAATTTTTTCATAATAGCCTCCATTGCATTTGTTTTCGTTGACCTCATTATAGCAACCATTATTTTCTTATTTGCGAAAAACATAAAATTACAAAGCTTTCGTAACGGGGCATTAATATTCTGTAACAATTCCATAAATATCCTGATAGCGCTTCCTTGTTGTTTTTTGGCGTATCAGGGCATATGAAACACAAAATGAGTAGTATTTCAATTACTTTAACGTTAATAATGTTACAGTAATATTTCTGAGTGATATCTATAGCGTTACGAAAGTAGCGTATTTTACTGTTTGAATGGAAATTTAGTTATAAAACGATAATATTTTTAGGCGTGAAAATATATAAATGAGGTGAAATTTAATAAAATATCGATATAATTGTTACAAAATCAGTCGAAGTATGGAAAAAATTACGCCTTGATTTTCGTCTGTTACATAGTATTTTTGCAATAATAGAATTAGATAATAGCCTTAGTACCTATAAATAATGAAGAGTATTAGAATGATAGTTGTAACGTGAAACATATATAATAGAAGAAACTCAATTTAGTAGATAAATAAAAAACGTAGGAGTGTAAACTCCTACGTTTTTGTTTATTCATATCGTAAACATTCAATTGGATCCAGTTTGGCAGCTTTGTTAGCTGGTAGTAAACCGAATATAATACCGATTAACATGGAGATACCTACTGCAAGAAGTCCAAGTTCTTTTGAGACAACGAGTGGCCATCCAGCAAAGATTGAGACAATCCAAGCGAAGAAAATACCGAGCATGAATCCGATGAAACCACCAAGTCCTGTTAAAATACAAGATTCGATTAAGAATTGTGTTAATACTTTACCACGTGTTGCACCAAGTGCTTTACGAATACCAATCTCCCGTGTACGTTCTGTTACAGATACGAGCATGATGTTCATTACACCGATACCACCAACAAGTAAGGAGATAGCAGCAATACCACCAAATACCATTTTCATCATACCAATTGATTCGTCTAGTTGTTTCGTAAATTCACCTAAGTCTTGTGCTTCGAATTTGTGCTCAAATTTAGGAGCTTTCATTTCGTTTAAGACAGAAACGGCTTGTTTTTCTACACTTTTACGTTCTGTCGGAGAGGTCATTGTTAATCTTACAGAGTCATACTCATTTACTCCTGAAATGACAGGCGCATTTTCAAGTGATGTATAACCTTCAGGCATAGGCATTCCAAAGTCGTTTTTCGTTTCGTATACACCAACTATTTTATACGGCTTTCCTTTTATATCTGTGTATTGATTTGATTCCCAACCACTACTAAATAATTTGTTGAAAGCTTCTTCATTTAATATAACAGCAGGGATTGCTTGGTTTAGTTCACTGTCATTTAATTCACGACCGTGAACTAATTTTATTTTCGAATCTGTCATAAAGGCGCCTGTTCCACCTTTTAAATCAAGATTTACATCTTTTGAACCAGCAGATGCTTTTACTTTCATACTTACGTCTGGATACACATCTTTAACGCCTGGTACAGTTTGCAGACGGTTTAGCATATCAGGTGTGATTTTGGCACTATCTGTTCCGTAATCAGGATTGTTGTAGTAAATCGTTACTTCGTTATCTTTTCCTTGGCCTAATTCTTTTTTAAACTTTGCATTTGTACCATCACCCATTGAAATGATAGTAATAATGGCACTAATACCGATAATAATACCTAACATCGTTAAAATAGAACGCATTTTATGAGCAAAGATAGAGGAAAGGGCCATGCGTATATTTTCACTCGTATTCAAAATTAACCTCTCCAATCTTGGACGATATTTCCGTCACGAATTACAATTTGACGTGCTGCAGCTTCCCCGATTTCACGGTCATGGGTAATCATAATAATTGTTGAGCCTTGTTTATTTAATTCGTAAAAGAGGTCCATAATTTGTGTGCTTGTTTTTGTATCAAGTGCTCCCGTCGGTTCATCGGCTAAAATGAATTTTGGGTTATTTACGATTGCACGTGCAACAGCGACACGCTGCTTTTGTCCACCTGATAATTCGTTCGGTAAGTGAGTAGCGCGATCAGCTAAACCGACTTTTGTTAAAGCAGCTAATGAGCGCTCGCGTCTTTCTTTTTTATCGACTCCAGCGTAAATAAGAGGTAGTTCTACATTTTGAAGCGCTGTAAGTCTCGGTAATAACATGAAGTTTTGGAATACGAATCCGATCTCTTTATTACGTACGTGTGCAAGTTCTGTTTCAGTCATGTTTGAAATATTTTGACCGGCTAGTTCGTACGTACCTGTCGTCGGTTTATCTAAGCAACCGATAATGTTCATTAATGTTGATTTACCAGAACCAGAAGGTCCCATAATAGAAGTGAATTCTCCTTGGTTCAGTGTTACGTCAATTCCGTGTAATATTTGAACGGATTCTGCACCATTTTGGAAGGATTTCGTAATGCCTTTTAAGTTAATCACTGGGCGACAACCTCCATACCATCTTTTAAGTCTTTTTCAGGTTTAGAGATAATTTCCTCTCCTTTTTTCACTCCAGAAACTTTTGCTTCGCTATCAGTCTCGAATTCAACAGTAACTGCTTGTTCTTTCGCCTTACCGTCTTTTACAACGAAGACAACATTTTTATCACCTTTTTTCACGATACTGCTTTTCGGAACAATTGTACCAGTTGCTTCGCCAGATTTACTTGTTACGTAAACGTGGAAGCCGTTTTGTAATTCGTCACTATTATCTAATGTGACAGTGAATTGATAGTTAGAAACAGTTTTATTTTCATCCATGCTCTTTAATGGTGTAGAACCGATTTCTGTTACTTTTCCTGTCCAAGTCTTACCAGCGACAGTTTTTGATGAAACAGTTACTTCTTGCCCAACTTTCATACTAGCAAGCTCATATTCAGAAAGTTGACCTTTTACTTTAAATTGACCAGCGTGACGAAGAGTAATTCCGCTCATACCTGTTTTTTCGTCAGCAGTTTTTACGATATCATCAATTACGCCATCAGCAGGACTTGTTACAGAAAGAGTGTTTACTTTCTCTTTTGCTGCTTTAATCATTTCATCAGCTTTTTCAACTTCAAACTTTTTCATTTCAAGTTGTGATTCTAATTGCCCAACTTCAGCTTCTGATGCTTTTAATGCTTCAGCGGGAAGGCCTGCATTTTTATCTTTTTGTAATTTTTGTTTCGCCGCATCAATTTGTTTTTGGAACAACGTTACTTCTTTTTGTGCGATTTTCTTTTGCATTTCTGCTTCTGTTACACCTTGTTTAGCAGTCGGGTCATTGTATTTAAATAGAAGCTGACCTTTTTTCACTTCATCGCCTTTTTTTACAGCTAATTCATATGTTCCTTTTGTTGGATCGAATGAAATAGTTTCAATTCCATTTGGAATAACTTCGCCACCAAATTTTTGCGCGTTTTGGATTTGTTTTTCAGTTACTTTATATCCGCTATATGCCATTGCTACTTCTGAACCGCCCCCAGCAAATGCAAAGTATGATCCAGCTGCAATTCCGATTGCTACTACACTAGTAATTAACACCTTATTTTTCTTTTTCATCTATTTATCACCTTTTCGTTCGTTTTAGTATCTACATTAAGTATAGAAGAGGTGAAGAATCTGACAAATCGTTTTAGCTTACAATAACCTTACAGTTTTGTAAGGTATGAATATGTAAATGTAAGGTAGAGGTTGTCCTATTGTAAGCAAATGAATTGACTCGTTGTTTCTTTCTTACAATAATATTGTATGAAGGAGAGGAGGAAGGAAGATGGAAGCTTATTTTAGTGCGCATCCATTAAAACCGTTTATTCCATACTCAAGGCAACATGCCATTATATTATTTATTATGTTGGTGGGGATATTTTTTCTGTATCAATACCAAGATTTATTACGTCAAAATGAGTGGAATATAACGGTTCGATATGCGATTGCATTTTTATTTATAGGTAGTGAAATTGGGCTTCATATGTGGGAGTGGAAAGCGGGGATTTTTGAGCTAGCTACTTCATTACCGTTTGAGTTATGTACAATTAGTTTGTTGTTAGCGTCGATTATGATTGTAACGAAAAGTTATCGAATATATGAGATTGTATTTTTTACGGGAATTATTGGTGCATCACAAGCCATTTTAACACCAAATTTGCAATATGCTTTTCCGCATTTTCGTTTCATTGAATATTTTATCGCGCATGTATTGCTTATTTGGGCACCACTCTTTATGACTTGGGTGGAAGGCTATAGACCGACCTTGCAATCTATTAAGCGTACGATGATATTTTTAAACATATTGATTCCGCTTGTTTCGTTTGTGAATTATAAAACAGGTGGTAATTATATGTTTTTAGCTCATAAGCCAGAAACAGCTTCATTACTCGATATGTTAGGACCGCATCCTTACTATATTATTTCATTAGAACTCGCAGCACTTATTGGATGTTTTATTTTATATATGCCGTTTGCGAAAAGAGAAAGGCATGCGCATAAAGAATCACTAGGATCATAACCTAGTGATTTTTTACGTTTAAAATATTTACAATTCAGAAAATTAAGAATAAAATTAGAGAGTAAAATATAAAGAGAGAGAAGGGAAAACGTGGTCAAAAAAGTTTTTCTGAATGGGATGGAAGTGACAATTCAATTTATTATTTCGATTTTGGGGATTATTATGTTAGGGGCTCTGCCGAAATTGTTTTATGGATTTAAGCTGGATGTATCAAAGTACATACAGAGTTTAAAAGAAGTGTTTGTGAACTTAATGGATATTTCCAATTTGCAATATGTGAGAGGTAAATTTTTATTTCCGCAGCTGTTCGTCCATTATAAAGAAACGATTATTATTTTTTTAGCTGCTTTTTTTATTTCATTATTTGTAGCATTTTGTATTGTTTATGTAATTATGAGTAGTTCACCGCGTATACAACATCGAATTAAATCATTTCTCATCTTCCTAGAATCCATTCCAGATATCCTTCTTATTTTAGTATCACAAATTTTAGTTGTATGGTTTTTTAAACAAACAGGTTTTTTACCTTTTCAAATTGCTTCAATTGGAGGCGAGTCGATTAGAGGGTTGCCAATATTGTGCTTGAGCATCCCGACTACGATTATGTTTGTAAAAATGGTCGTGCTTCGTTTTGAAAATGAACTAGAAAAAGATTATGTACTATTTGCTAAGGCGAAAGGGCTGGGGCGCTTTCATATTTTAAATCGTCATATTTTACGAAATGTGTTGCTTAGTACATTATTCTTTGCGAAAACGAATATCTTTTTTATGTTATCTAATTTATATATTATAGAATGGATTTTTAATACGGGTGGTATTTTTATGTTTTTGAAATCGTATTTCGGTATTAGAGTTGAGGTTTTCATCGTTAGTGTGCTTCTTATATATATTCCGATTTTTATTTTATTTAAATTGTTTCATTATCTCATTCCGGCTGCGATGAAGGAGAGATTATAATATGTGGACGTATATAAAACGTGATAAAAGATTTTGGATAAGCATTGGGTTTCTTCTCCTATTAGTTCTTTTGAGCATCGGAAATACGTTATGGAATGATGGACATATTAGACAAGTTACATTGCAATATGATGTGGATGAAAATCCACAAGTGCCACCGTTTCCACCTTCATTACAATTTTTACTCGGGACAGACCGGAAAGGGTATGACCTGTTACATTTAGTCATTGAAGGCGCGAAGTGGACGATTGGTATATCTATTTTAATTGCGGCACTTAGAATGGTGATAGGTGTGTTTTTCGGTGTCGTACTCGGAACGTATATAAAAAGAGGATTTTCAAAAATTGAGGCTTTCTTTGATAGTTTTACAGTTATTCCGACAGTTATGATTGCGTATTTTTTTCTTCAATCTGCAAATGCATTTGGAAGCGGAGAGGAGACAACAACCTTTTTTGAAAGGGCTTCGTTTCAAGTGGTATTACTTGTACTGCTTGTAATGCCAGTTATTGCACTGTATGTTGCGAAGGAAGTTCGTAAATTGCGAACGGAAGAATTTGTTGATGCCGCGCGCATATTAGGCGGATCGAGAAGACGTATTGTTATAAAACATCTTTTTCCGCATCTCTATATGACTTTTATACTCGTATTTCTTCAACAGTTTACGCAGAGTCTTACTATTTTACTGCACTTAGGATTACTTGAAGTGTTCTTTGGTGGGACTGTTACGTTTGGTGGACCTATAAAAGAGGTGGAATCTTATACGCATGAATGGTCAGGTTTAATTGGAGTATACTTTAGATCATTAACAGTGCATCCATGGATTCCTCTCGTCCCGATTACATTTTTCGGGCTAACTATTTTTTCAGGAAATATGATTGTGAAAAGTATAGAAGAGGCAATGTTGAAAGTAAGGTTAGGAGGGGAGAGAAAGAGGAAAGATGTAGAAGAGGAACAATCTGCTTTGCAGTCAAAAGAAGAGTTATTTACTTTTAAACATACGATGTGAAGAGAAAGAAGAAGCAAGCATGGATTTCATGCTTGCTTCTTTTCTTTATTTTGTAGAAACTTCACCTGCAGCTTCTGTTTGCGGAATAAAGTATCCAATTATACCACCGATTATTGCTGGAATGATCCAGCCAATTCCTAAGTTATAAAAAGGAATGGTGTGTACGATATTAGCGATAAAATCTGGTATCATTTCCACATTATCAAGTGCATGAATACAGCTAATAATAAACGCTGCGATCATCGCTCCAATGTAGACAGAAGGTTTACGTTTCGTATATTTATCGATAAATGATACGAAAACTAAAATGATCGTAATTGGGTACAAAATAATTAATACAGGTAAAGTAATTTTAATTAATAAGCTTAATCCTAAGTTTGAAATAACGAAACTAAAGATACAAACGTATAGTACAAGCTTTTTGTATGAAACATTTGTTAGCACTGTTGTGAAGTAATTTGCAAATGCACTTACAACACCAATTGCCGTTGTTAAACAAGCGAAGATAATGGCGATACTTAATAAAATATTACCGCTTGTCCCAAAAAATTGATACATAACAGTAGCTAATAGCTGCCCACCGTTTTCGAATTGTCCTAAGTTTCCGTTTGAAGCTCCAATATAACCGAGTAAGAAGTAAACAATTGTTAAGAATAGAGCAGCGATACTTCCGCAAATGATTGTATATTTTGCGATAGATTTCTTCTCTTGTATACCATTTTGACGAATTGCATTTACAACAATTGTTGATAGTACGAGAGCGCCAATTGCATCTAACGTTAAAAATCCTTCAAGAAATCCTTTGAAAAACGGGATGTCTTTATAGTCACCGATAGGCTCTGCAAACGTCCCTGGTGAAAGAATCGCTTTTGTTGCCATAATTGCAATAATTACAAGTAAAATTGGCGTTAATATTTTACCGATATGATCTACTAGCTTGGATGGATTTAATGATAAGAAGTAAACGACTGTAAAGAAAATCGCACTAAAAACTAACATAGAATACCATTGATCTGGGAAAAGTGGTGCAATCCCGATTTCATAAGATACAGATCCAGTTCGTGGAATAACAAATAGTGGGCCGATTGAAAGATAAATAATGATAGCGAATACTGCTGCGAATTTTGGATGAACACGGCTCGCTAAAGTGTTAAAACTACCACCAGCAAGGGCAACAGCAACGATAGCAAGTAAAGATAAACCGACGTCTGTAATAATAAACCCTGTAATGGAAACCCACATATTTTCTCCGGAAGAAAGACCGAGAAGGGGCGGGAAAATCATATTACCAGCACCGAAGAAAACTGCGAATAGTAATAAACTAATCGAAAGTATTTGCGCTGGTTTTAAAGTTGTATGCATATAAAGAAAATCCTCCTAATGAGTGTTTTTGTCGAAAATTCAAACAATTTGTCGAGTAACTGTTATTATTTTAAAGGTCTGATGACTAGAAAGCAATAGGGAATTTTGAAAATATTAAAAAATAATGCATTAAATCGAATAAATATACTATTTATATGTTTAATAGGAAGGATTTAACTTTTAACGTAAAAAAACACATATCGCTAGGATACGTGTATTAAAAATATATTTTTCTATCGCGTTCTTCTTTTAAAATTTCAACCGCTTCTCGGAAACGTTGTGAATGAACGATTTCACGTTCACGTAAGAAGCGTAGACTATCATTTATATCTGGATCATCGGATAAGTTAATGAGCCATTGATATGTTGCTCGTGCTTTTTCTTCAGCTGCAATATCCTCGTATAGATCGGCAATTGGATCACCTTTAGCCTGTATATAGGTTGCAGTAAATGGAACACCAGCAGCGTTATGGTAATGAAGAGCACTGTCATGATCAGCGTAATGAGGGTCAAGACCAGCAGCTTTCATTTGTTCAGGGGTCGCATCTTTCGTCAGCTTATAAACCATCGTAGCAATCATTTCAAGGTGAGCAAATTCTTCTGTACCAATATCAGTAAGTAGGCCAATGACTTTATCAGGAATTGTATAACGTTGATTTAAGTAACGTAGTGCAGCAGCTAATTCTCCATCTGCACCACCGTATTGCTCGATTAATAATTTTGCAAGTGCGGGATTGCAAGTTCCCACTTTAACTGGGTATTGTAATTTCTTTTCATAAATCCACATAGTTTCTCTCCTTTATATTTGCCATGGCCAAGGACCTTTGCTCCATTCCCAAGGGGCATTAGAATAGCTGTTTCCAAACTGTTGGAGTGGTCCGTATTTTTCTTCCATCTTTTGTTTTAATACTCTCCGTTTATAGGAAAAGTCATTAAATTGATTAATCGCAGCGGTGTCATCTGGATGTGTATCTAAATAAAGAGTGAGTTCAACTAGTACAAAGTCCAGTTCTTGAAGCTCCAGTAAAAGTTTATAGTATTCTTCTGGTAGCGATTGATTCACGACAGTAGTCACCGCCCTTTTTTATAAGGATTTTCATAATAGTCATAAAAAACAGGCCATAAAGTCCCTTTTTGTAGTGCTTCTTTTGGTGTGAATTGTGGTAAGTTTGGCGGTTGAAAGCCTAAAAATAAATTAGGAGGAGTAGAATAATATTTTTTTCCAATAGGAGGACAGGGATCGAGAGGACTATGATAGGGCACGAATGATCTCATATATTTATTCACGAATAAACCTCCTTAAGTGTTCATTACTACGTATTGTATTCAGACATAATAGGCATTTATGACACATATAAAAAAGTAATAGGTACGGGGGGAATGAATGTGGAGAATGTGAAACAATTCATTGTATTGGAAGTGAAAAACTTAAAGGAAACTTTGTATTTTTACGAAGGGATTTTAGGAATTAAACCTAGTTTAGAAAGACCTCAATTAGATGTAACAGGGGTTTGGTATGATGCTGACTCAACGAGAATTAGTTTTATTATGAAGCGCAGTTTGGGCGGGCGTGAGAAGAGTGTTACGGACTCAGTTGATGTTCTAACGTTTTCAATTTCTAACATAGAGAATGTAAAGAAGAGGTTAGTATTTTATAAAATCGCATACACAGAAAACAAAAGTGAGAAGAGTATTGTGGTACAAGACCCGGATGGATATAAACTTCAAGTGATAGAGAAGGATGAATAGACGGAGGGGATTTAGTGGAGAGAAATTATGAAGAAAGTGCGTTGTTTGAGCATCAATTTTGGTTAAAAGTACTTACTGATCATGCACAATTTTTACTGGATGCATTAGCTCCGAAGGAAAAAGAGGATATAAAAAAAGCTACTTACTTTGTTGAAACATTTACGAATTTGTTAAATAAAGTTCGGAATGTGAATCTGATGGCATTTTCAAAAGAGGCAGAACAAGCCGCTAAGGAGATTCGGGCGTTTAAATTAAATATTATACAGAAGCAGTTGGAAGGGAAATTTACGATTCATTTTACGCCAACTTTTATTAATCATATGGTAAACGAAGTGGAAGAGTATATAGCAGTTTTAGAGTTTTTGAAGAAAGGGGAAGTTCCGCCTGTTTTTCATGAATTACATTATCATCTCGTTTGGTTAACGGATGCGGCTGGTCACGCAGGCTCTATTTCTGGTGGATTAGATCTTGTTGAAAAAAGATTAAAAGAGAAAAGCGAAGAATTTACGAAGCATTTTGAACAATTTTACTTAAAGGCAGTTGAAATGACAGGGTATTTACGAACGGAGCTTCATCATTTTCCAGCATTAAAGAAGTTTACGAAAGATGTTTCACTTGAATTGAAATTATTTTCGCATTTTTTACATGAAGTGGAAGAGCTCGAGTTATCGAATGAAGTATTAAGTGTATTATCGGCTAGAATGGCAGATCATATGGCAAGAGAGGAATGTTACTACTTATTAAAACTAGCTCAATCGTCTGGACTTGAAATGCCGAAATGTAATCCGCTTTAAAGAAAAAGAGGTCAATTTTATTTGGCCTCTTTTTCTGTTTTATTGTCTCTTTTTATTTTTGCTTGTTCAATGCTTGCCTGTAATGTCTCCATAATATTAATGATGTTCGGAGTTGGAGAGATTGTTTCAGTTTTTTCCTGTTGTTCAATTTTATTCTCGATTAATTCGGTAAGGGCTTCTTTATATTCATCTGTATACATTTCTTGTTCAAAAGGATTTGTAAGGTGGTGGATTAAATTAATTGCTGCGGTGAGTTCTTGTTTTTGTATAGGATAATTTTCGTTACTTGGTAAGTTAGGTGTATTTGTTATAGCGCGAATTTCATTAGGGTAGTGGATGGTTTGTAACATTAGTCCATCTTCAAAGTTACGGATAATAGCTAAATGTTGTTTTTTTCTAATAGAAATATGAATAAGCCCAAGTTTATTTGTACGTTCAAGAGCTTCTTTTAATAATAAATAGGATTTTTCATGTCCTGGGGTAGGTCCTATAAAATAAGAGCGATCATAAAGAACAGAATCAATTTCGTTATTTTGGACAAAAGATATAATACGAATGGATCGTGGTTCATGAGCTTGTTGTAATTCAGCTAATTCTTTTTCATCCATAATAATATATTTATGAGGTGCGTATTCATAGGCTTTTACAATATCGTTATCATCAATTTCTTCATCCGTACAATCGGGAGCGAACTTTTTATATTTAATAGGTGTTAAGCATTCTTTATGGAGACTTAAAAATTTTATGTCGTTTTCTTCTACGGCACTGTATAGTTTAATTCCTATATTTAATAGTCCAAGTGAAAGTGCGCCTTTCCAGACGGTATGCAAATGAAACATCTTCCTTCGTTCAAAAATGGTTATGTATATTATGAGATAGTAAGAAATTTCCTATACGTTTTTTGTTTTTTACGGAAGGGATTGGAATATAAAATATATTGACAAGCCCTCTGAAATATTTTAATGTGAGTGTATAAAATTGTGTATAAAGGGGAGTAACTTATTACAATAAAGTCGTCATTACAGGGAGAAACCCTCGGCTTTATTGGCAACGTTTCGTTGTTAGTGAGACCTTTACCAGCAATGGTAAAGGCCCCTTTCTGTCTTTTTGAGGACCCTTACCATATTTGGTAGGGTCCTTTTCGTATACAAAGAGAGGAGATATAAAAATGAAAAAACTTATTAGTAGATTAAGAGTTGTATTTCATGTTCGCCGATTTGTTCCATTCCTATTTGACTTTTTTACTTCAAAAGAGGTTTCAATAAAGAAGAAAATTTTATCTGTTGCTTTTTTAGTTGGGTATGTAGCGATGCCGCTCGATTTAATTCCAGACTTCCTACCGTTTATCGGTATTTTAGATGATATTGGAGTTGTGTTATTTATTTTGAACCGAATTGTAAAAATGGCGCCAGTTCAATTACAAGAAAAGCATAACGTAAACGTAGGATAGGAGTTAAAAATATGGAGCAAATTATTTTAGATATAATCGAGTTTTTAAAGCAGTTTTCTTATTTTGGAGTTGTGTTAGCATTAACGTTTGAATTTATTCCGGCAGAAGTAGTGTTGCCTATGGTTGGGTATTGGGTATACGAGGGAGATATGAATTTTTGGTTGGCTGTATTAGCAGGGACACTTGGTGGAACGACAGGACCTTTAACGTTATATGCACTCGGTTATTACGGTGGTCGTCCGCTATTAATAAAATACGGAAAATACTTCTTTATTAAAGAAGAACAAATTCAAAAAGCAGATGATTTCTTTGAGAAATATGGACCAGTTGTAGCATTTGTTGGACGCTTTGTACCTGGAGTGCGAACGCTTATTTCTGTTCCATGTGGTATGGCAAAAATGAACATATGGAAATTTAGTATTTATACATTTGTAGCAATGTTCCCGTTAACGACTTTGTATGTTTATTTTGGAATGAAATTAGGTCCACATTGGGAAAAAGCAGCGGATGTTGTTGGACAATATATGCTACCGATATTAGGAGGCGTTATTCTTATTGTTGCTAGTATCTTTGTCTATAAATATATGAAAAAAAGAAACAAAACGGAATCTATCTAGTCATTTGAATATTTTTTGAAAATAGATGAATAGTACAGGCAAAAGACTCTGGGGGACATACACATATAGGGAATATAAAAGAGAGAGGGGAAACAACTATGTCTTGTGAGTGCTCAGGGTCAGCATTAACTTGTTGTCCAGATAAAAATTATGTGCAAGATAAAGTGTGTAGTCCGTGGTCAGGAACTGTAGTGGCGACTGCTATTACGAATGTACTGTACAACAATAATATTAATCAAAATATGATTGGAACAGGGTTTGTTCGATATGACGTCGGACCGGCTCCGATCACACTGACAGTTTTAGATGCAGCAGGCGCTACAATTGATACACAAACATTAAACCCAGGAACAAGTATAGCTTTTACGTACCGTCGTTTCGTAACAATTGAAGTAACTTTACCTGCTGCAACAGCTGGAACATATCAAGGGGAGTTTTGTATAACTACACGTTATCCACTTTCATAATAGAAAAGGAGAGGGCTAAGATGTACAATTCTAACTTATCATGCTGTTCCAGTAAAACACTTGTTCAAGATCAGGTATGTATAGATTGGGCTGCTACTGGTGCGGTAACTGAAACAGTGTATACGAATAATATTACGCAAGATTTATATGCATCAGGTTATGTGAAATATGATGTAGGTACAGCTCCAATTACGGTGAATTTTTTAGTAGGAGCGACAGTGGTGAATACAATTACTGTACAACCACAAAGCAGTGGATCATTTACAGTAAGATACTTTACTACAATTCAAATTGTAACAACAGGAACGGGAGTAAGCCAAGGACAATTATGTCTGACAGTACGTTATCCAATTTCATAAGCAAAAGCATACCAAGTGGTATGCTTTTTTATATAGTTTGTAAGTTAAGGTGGTGAAGAAATTTATAAGCAAAATGAGAATTGACAACAATATTTTCCTTCCATATATCGGGTTGGGTTATTTGGAATATCAATGATAGCCACAGATTGTAAGGATTGACCTGTATATGACATTGTGTTGCCAGGATAGACTGTAAAAGTATTTGTCACCTTTCCGATAATTTGAACGGTAATTCCTGCAGTACTACTAGTACTATTATACACAGAAATGGTACCAGATATTTTAACTACACCATCTCCTTCCCATAAGATTAATGTAGGATTTTCAGAAGGTGGTGGAATTTCTTTTGTTATAAGAAAATTACCGGCAAATTCATTTGTAATTAATTCACAGCCTGGTGGTTCTGGTGGATTAGGTGGATCATAGGGAGGGCAGATGATAGATAAAGGGGCATAACAGCCGATATTTTTTTACAAGCCATTAGTAGCTCCTCCCTTCATACTTTCTTTTTATTACTATTAAATGTTGGAAAACGATAGTTGTGTTAATAAAGGGGCGAAAAATTTCAGGAAAGTTTGTTTAATAGGCTTCCAAATCATAATAATGAATAAGAGTCTGTTAGACACAAGGTACTTGTATAAGATAATACAAGTAATGTTGGATGTTACAGAAAAATGACTGTATATTTACAAAAGTTAAATAAATTTCATTTTCACTTTAAACGAAGTTAATATGTGTTCGATACAATAACCATTGTAATTAATTCATTATATGAGGAGGATTTACGTGGACAGAACTGATTTACGAAAAGTAAAAGGCCTTATTGGATTATTAATGGTTTTTGTATTAGCATTCGTATCATTTCCGTGGAGTACATCAGTCAAGGCGGAAGAGAAAAAGCAAGAAAAGGCATCAAGTGAGAAGAAGATAGTTTTTCCAGTTGTAAGTGATGTGCATATTAAAAATAGTGGAACGGATGATACGTTTCGCTGGAAAAGAGCGATTGAACAGTTTAATACATTAGCACCGAAACAAGATGCGTTTGTTATTGTAGGTGATTTCACAGATACAGGATCAGTGCAGCAATATGATCGTTTCATGCAAGTGTATAATGAAAATGCAAATAAAGATGCAGTGCGAATGAATTCTCTCGGTAACCATGATTATTGGAACGGTTTATCCGTAGAGGGTGCACAGAAGCGTTTCTTAGAAAAAACAGGTATGGAATCAATTTATTATCATAAAGTGGTAAAAGGTTATCACTTCCTTGTTATGTCTCCAGAGAATGGAACAACACATGGTTATTATTCGGACAAGCAAATTAATTGGTTAAAAGAAGAAATGGCAAAAGCACAAAAAGATGATCCAGAAAAACCGATTTTTGTATTTTTACATCAACATATTAAAGATACAGTGTACGGTAGTCAGGAATGGGGAACACAAGATAGCGCAAAAATTAATGCAGTGTTAAAAGAATATCCACAAGTTATTACGTTTTCAGGTCATTCACATTATCCGTTAGATGATCCGAGATCGATACATCAAAAAGACTTTACATCAGTTGGTACATCTTCAGTAAGTTATATGGAAGTTGAAGGTGGTAAAGTACAAGGGAATATCCCGCCAGGAGCTAGTACGTTAAGCCAAGGTTTATTAGTAGAAGTAGATGAAGAAGAAGTGACGATTAATCGCCGTGATTTCCATACGAATTCTTGGACAGGCGAGCCTTGGAAAATTAAATTACCAGCAAAGAAAGAAACATTTACACATGTAGAAGATCGTGATAAAGAAAAGCCTTACTTTGCTAAAGATGCAAAGCTTGCTGTATCAAATGTAACAGAAAATGCGGCAACAGTAACATTCCCGCAAGCATTGGACAACCTCCTTGTTCACTCTTACCGTGTGCAGGCTAGAGATAAGCAAACGGGTGAAATAAAAAATAAATTGTTAGCATTCTCAGAGTTTTATCGTGATCCAGTGCCGAAAGATCTTACGTTTACGCTTGCAGGGTTAGATGGCGGGAAAGCATATACACTTGAAGTAGTTGCGATTGATTCATTTGGCAATGAAACCGCACAGCCGTTAACTGCGGAAATTACTACGAAAAAAGATAATATTGACCCGAATGTGAAAGTACCAAAAGCTGATGTTTTCGATGTAAATTTTGCAGATGGTACATTTAAAGACAATTCACCATTTGGTACAAAAGGTGATGTGAAGGGCAATGTGACTATTGAATATGATAAAGCATTGAAGAAGAATGTTATGAAGTTAAACGGAAAAGCAAATACATTTGGATACCTTCCATTTTCAGCAGCACAAAAAGAGAAAATAGTAAATACGTTTACATTAGAAACTGTATTTTCAATGAATGAAATTCGCGGACAAGGTATTTTGCAAAATACAGAGAGCGGCGGAATTGGATTTGAGTCTACAGGAAGTGGATATGTTGAATTATGGGCTCACATTGGAGGTAGCTATAAACGTGTTGGCGTTCAATTAGAAGCGAACAAAACGTATCATTTAACAGGAACGTATAACGGAAGCGAAGTGGCAATTTACGTAGATGGTAAAAAAGTAAATAGTCAGCCAGCTCAAGGAAAAGTTTATAACCCGAACGTACCATTTGCATTTGGAGCGGATCCTGATAGTAACGGAAATGGTGGTATTCCGTTAAATGGACAAATCGCGTTAGCAAAATTATATAGTAAAGCTTTAAGTTCTTCAGAAGTATTAGCATCATACAATGAGTTTTCTAACCGTACGAAGTTAGAGCAAGTAAATGCGTTATTTGAAGAGCTTGGAAAAGTAAAAGAAGTGTTAGTTAGTACGTATGAATTTGGTAATAAGCCAGGTCAATATTCAAAGGAAGCATTTCAAGAACTAGAGAAAAGCTATAACATTGCAAAGCAAGCATTTGAAAATGTAGGAAGTACTGGGGAACAAATTATTCAAACATATAACGAATTAAAATCAGCTAATGTAACATTCGTACAATCAAAAGTGGCAGAAGAACAACCAAAAACAACGAAAGAAAAATTACAAATCAATATTGAATCTGCAAAAGCAGTAGTGAAGAAAGCGCAAGCTGTAAATGTAACAGATGGTTCAGTGAAATCATTACAACAAAAAATTACAGTGGCCGAAGCTGTAGTGAAAGATGTAAAAGTAAAAGATGTACAGGTAGAAACGATGAATCGTACATTAGAGTATGCGATTTCACTTGTTGAAAAAAGTATGAACAAATAAGAGAGAAGAAAAGAAGCTTATCATGATAGGCTTCTTTTTTGTTATACTAAAAGTAGCATAGAAAGAGGGAGCGAATAAGTTGGAACAGAAAAAGCTAAAAAGAATTCTTGAATATGTATGGATCGCGGTTGTGCTCCTTGTAGGATATTATTTATTAAAAGATAAAAGTATTTGGGTTTTATTCTTAATGACGTTTTTATTAGCAGGATTAGGAACGTTATTTATTAACTTCTTCTTTGATAGTTTGAATGCCTGGAAGAAGAAAAAGAAGGGGACGAAGTAAAGGAGGGAATATATGCAAAAGTGGAAGCTCATATATCAGGTGATTATTTTCTTAGTGCTTGTGGGTATTGGAATGATCAAATACTCGACACCAATAGGAAATTGGGCATGGTTTACAGCTTGCATCGGCATATTTTTCATTTTACAATCGTTAACGAAAAAATATAATAGTACAGAAAGATAGCTCGCCATTTTATCGGCGAGCTATTTTGTTATGCTTTTTTCTGTTCATCATTTGTTTTTTCAATAGCTAAATGACTATGCTTTCTAGAGTAGAAGAAATAGAAGCATAAGCCGACTATAAGCCAAACTGCAAAGCTAATCCATGTTGTTTTAGACAAATTGATCATTAAATATAAGCAGCAAAGAATCGCGACAACTGGTAGTACAGGTACGAAAGGTGTGCGGAATCCGCGTTTTAAGTCAGGATGTGTTTTTCGTAAAATAAGTACTGCGCAGCAAACGAATGTAAAGGCTGTTAACGTGCCGATGTTTACTAAATTCGCTAGCAAATGTAAGTCTAAAAGGCCTGCTAATAAAGCAGCAACAACGCCAGTAATCCACGTATTTAATAAAGGGATTTTTACTCTTTTATTTACACGTGCTAACGCTTTTGGAAGTAGACCGTCACGGCTCATTGCATATGAAACGCGAACTTGTCCATACATAACGACTAAGAGGACGGTTGTCATTCCAGTCATCGCTCCAACAGCGAGTAGTCCTGCAATTGTATCCTCACCAACGAAATGCAATGCAAATGCAACTGGATCAGAAACGTCTAATTGCGTATAAGGAACCATACCTGTTAAAACGAAAGATACAATCATATATAAAACAGTACAAATAAGAAGAGAACCGATAATACCAATTGGTAAATCACGCTGCGGTTTTTTCGTTTCTTCTGCAGCGGTTGCGATTGCATCAAAACCTAAAAAGGCGAAAAACACAGTGGCAGCGCCAGTAATAATACCGTCGTATCCGAATGGAATGAACGGTGTCCAGTTTTCAGGTTTTACATATTTTGCGCCTGCTACGATAAAAGCGATAATAACTGCTAGCTTGATAAGAACCATAATATTATTAATGCGAGCGCTTTCGCGTATACCAAAACTTAAAAGACCAGTAATAAGAAGTAAAATACAGACAGCAGGTAAATCGATGAGACCACCTTTTCCTACGCCGGGGGCCGAGGCGATTATGGCGGGCAGGTGTATATTGAACCCTTGTAGTAATGATTGCAAATAACCAGACCAACCGACAGCTACTGCTGCAACGGCAAGTAAATATTCGAGCATTAAACACCATCCGACGATGAAGGCGACGACTTCTCCGACTGTCATGTATGCGTAAGTATACACACTTCCTGAGACAGGAATAGAAGAAGCAAATTCAGCGTAACAAAAGGCTACACAAGCACAAGTAAATGCAGCAATAAGGAATGATAGCATAATACCAGGACCAGAATGTTTTGCTGCAACAATACCTGTTAATACAAAGATCCCTGTCCCAATTACGGCGCCGATTCCTAAAAACGTTAAATCGAGTGCAGTTAATGTTCTAGCTAGCTGCTTTGGTGATTCAGTATTAAGCGCTTTTTTTCGTAATAATGACTTCACTTTGGACTCTCCCCCCGTTTTTTCATTTCCATAACTGCGACTATAGTATGAGCCCATTAAAAAAGAGTAAGTAAGGAAGTGGAGGTGCAGTTATGGTATATAGTTTTTAAAATTGCTGGATTAATCTTAATATAATTCAGAATATTTTGTCAAATAAAAATATGACAAATAAAATGCGGATCAATAGGGGAAACTACTTGCAGAAATGGACGGGGGTTAACGACCCACTGATTAAAGTTAAAGTAGGAGCAGATGCTATGTTATTTTATTTTGAACTTGTCGTCATTTTACTTTGTACGAAATTAGCTGGTGACATTAGTGTAAGACTTGGTCAGCCTTCTGTACTTGGTAAGTTAATTGTCGGTATTATTATCGGTCCGGCTGTACTCGGTATTATTAATAGTTCTGAACTGATTGATGAACTGAGTGAGATTGGTGTTTTGTTGCTTATGTTTATGGCGGGACTTGAAACGGATTTAGAAGAGTTAAATCGGAATTTGAAATCGTCATTTGCAGTAGCGGCTGGTGGAATTATTTTTCCTTTCATCGGTGGTTATGTAACAGGATTGCTGTTTGGATTAATACAGTCCCATGCCATTTTTTTAGGGTTATTACTTTGCGCAACATCGGTTAGTATTACGGTCCAGACGCTACGTGATCTAGGAAAAATGAATACGAGAGAAAGTACAACAATTTTAGGTGCTGCCGTATTTGATGATGTCATTGTCGTTATTTTATTGGCATTTGTAATGAGTTTTTTAGGAACACAAGATGTGAATATAACACTTGTCATTGTAAAGAAAATTATTTTCTTTGTAAGTATTGTTTTTATTGCTTGGAAAGTCGTTCCTTGGATTATGAAAATGCTTGTACCGCTTCGTGTAACAGAAGCGTTAATTAGCGCGGCTCTTATTATTTGCTTCTCTTTTTCTTATTACAGTGAAATGATGGGAATTGCAGGCATTATTGGAGCATTTGCAGCAGGAATTGCTATTTCTCAAACAGAGTATAAGCATGAGGTGGAACATAAAATTGAACCGATTGCTTATGCAATATTTGTTCCAGTATTCTTCGTAAGTATCGGAATGGAAATTACATTTCAAGGCATTGGAAGCCAGCTTTGGTTCATTATTATTATGACTCTCATTGCAATTTTCACAAAGTTAATCGGATCAGGTTTAGGAGCGAGACTGACAGGATTTAATCTCCAATCTTCTATTAGTATTGGCGCGGGGATGGTATCACGTGGTGAAGTAGCGCTTATCATCGCTGCAAATGGACTTACGGCGAATTTATTAGCGAAAGAAAATTTCACAGCGATTGTTATTGTTGTTATATTGACGACGATTATTACACCGCCACTTTTGAAGAAATATTTTGTATAGAGAGGAAGGGCTTATCTGATGTAGGTAAGCTCTTTTTTTATTCCCAAAAGCAATGATCATATAGCATGAAGGGTTTGTAATTATGGTAAAATCTATGTATGTGATATGACAAGGAGAGGGAAGTGTGAAGATTACGAAGGAGAAGGTTATTGGTGTAATCGTACTTATTGCAGTATGTATACCATTTACTGCATGGAAAGAATCAAAAGTGAAAGATTTTCCGGTTTCTATTTTTTCGGAAGAAGCAGATGGTGAGTACGGTCAGAAGCTGAAATATACTGCTTTTTTACCTGATGTTGCGATTTGGATGAACGGTTGGGAAAAGAAGTGGACAGAAGGGGAAAGAACTGTTTATCAAAAAGGGAATCGCATTGTAAATGTGTTTCATCCTCCTGGCGATGATGGTTTTTACCTTATTGAAGCAAGAGAAAATAAGTGAACGCAACCGTAAGAAGTGGAGGTTAAATAGTGAAAGCTTCAACATTACTATTTAAAATTGAAAGTAATATGGATCAATTTTCACCAGCTGAGAAGAAGGTTGCCATGTACATAATGGAGAATGCAGAGATTGTACCGAATTTAACGACGAAAGAAGTGTCAACGAATGCAGGCGCAAGTGAAGCGAGTGTCGTTCGCTTTTGTAAATCGATTGGAATCGGAAGTTTTAAAGCATTTAAGATAGCACTCGTTCGTGAATTAACGATTGCTGATTATAATATTAACGATTTTTCAGTGATGAATACAGAAGATGGACCGTATGATTTATTTAATAAAGTTACTTATGTGAATAAAGCTGCAATTGAGGCGAGCGTGACGGCGATAGATAAAAAAGAACTTGAAAAAGCTGCAGATCGTATTGTAAATGCCGATAAAATTATCTTTTATGGAGTAGGCGGATCAGCTACTCCGGCGATGGACGGAGCTTATAAATTTACAAGGCTCGGATTTACAGCGATGATGCTATCTGATTTTCATATGATGTTGCCGCTTGTGACGAATTTAAAAGAAGGCGATATATTTGTTGCGATTTCAACATCTGGTCGAACGAAAGATGTGCTTGAAATGGCGCAGTATGCAAAGAGACAAGGTGCAACTGTTATTGGAATTACGAAACTAGATCAATCATCACCGTTATATAAAGAAGCGGATATTCGCCTTTGTATGCCAGATGTAGAACAAGATCATCGTATTGCGAGTATTGCTTCGAGAATGACGCAATTGAATATGATCGATGCTTTATATGTGATTACTTTCAATCGAATTGGTAATAAAGTATTGAATCAATTTATGGAGACGCGAGAAGAAGCGTTGCGGTTACGGAAGTTAAAGTAGAAGAAAAGATGAGGAGACTCATCTTTTTTTATCCCCCTATTTGCCGTGCAGTAAGACCCTCACTTCAAAATTCAGCGGAAGCAAAGAAAGTTAGGTGGGGATCAACTGCCCGTAAATGCCCGATTGGTGCGGGCTAATAATCAGTGGGGATGAACAAAACCCACACTGATTAAAGTTTCACTTTATGATCTTTGACAAAAATATGTCATGTCGTGAAATTTTATTTCATAAAATAAGAAAGAGTAATTGATTTTTAGTTTCTTAAAGTTATAATAAAAGTGTGAAATATAATTTCAAAGAGGGTGGCAATATGTTAGAAAATTTATCGACAGAACATCGTAATGAGAAAACAATGAATTTGGATGAGATGAGCATAAAAGAAGTGTTGCAAAGTATGAATGAAGAAGATCGAACTGTTGCGTTAGCAGTTGAAAAAGAGATAGAACAAATTGAAAAGGTTGTACAGACTGTTATTAAATCTTTTGAAGAAGAGGGACGTTTAATTTACATTGGTGCTGGTACGAGTGGTCGTTTAGGTATTCTAGATGCAGTGGAATGTCCGCCGACATTTGGCACGGATGATAAAATGGTGCAAGGATTTATAGCAGGTGGATTGAAAGCGTTTACTAAAGCGGTGGAAGGTGCCGAAGATCGCGAAGAGTTAGCAGAAGAAGATTTAAAAAGTATTGGATTAAATGAGAAAGATACAGTGATTGGAATTGCTGCAAGTGGCAGAACTCCTTACGTAATTGGCGGCTTGAAATACGCACAGAGTGTAGGAGCGAGTACAGCGAGTATTTCTTGTAATAAAAATGCTGAAATAAGTAAATATGCAAAGTTAAATGTGGAAGTAGAGACAGGTGCAGAAATATTAACAGGATCAACGCGTTTAAAAGCTGGTACAGCACAAAAATTAGTGTTGAATATGATTTCAACAGCTTCGATGATTGGTGTAGGAAAAGTATATAAAAACTTAATGGTAGATGTTCAATCCACAAATGAAAAGTTAGTAGAACGATCAAAACGAATTATTGTGGAAGCAACAGGCGCTAGTTATGAAGTAGCGGCAGAGTATTATGAAAAGGCAGAACGTAACGTAAAAGCTGCCATTGTTATGGTGTTGTTGCAGTGCGAATATGGGGAAGCACTGGAGAAACTAAAATGCGCAAAAGGGTTTGTGAAGAAAGCACTATAAAATAATAGGGAGGGGGATTCTATTATGAAGAAAGAAGAGAGAATGGCTAAGGAAATTTCGGAGCAACTTGGAGGAATAAAAAATATTCGTAGTATTGCTCATTGTATGACGAGACTACGATTAACGCTTCATGATGAAAGTAAAGTAAATATGGACCTTTTAAAAAAAGTTGAAGGCGTTATGGGTGTTATAGAAGATGAGACGCTTCAAGTTGTCGTTGGTCCAGGAACAGTAAATAAAGTAGCAGCTGAAATGGAAGGCTTAACAGGACTACGAATTGGTGAGATAGCAGATCATCACCTTGAAGATATTGGGCAAGAGATGAAATCAGAGATTAAGAAGAAAAATAATACACCAGTGAAAAACTTTTTACGAAAAATAGGAAGTATTTTCATTCCGTTAATTCCAGGACTTGTTGCGTCAGGAATTATAAACGGGGTTGCTAACTTTGCGAAAAACGCTGGTGCTGATCCAAATGCAACGTGGTTACAAATGTTACTACTCATTGGCGGCGGTATCTTTACATTCTTAGGAATTTTAGTTGGTTGGAATACAGCGAAAGAGTTCGGCGGGACACCGGTTCTTGGGGCAATTGCTGGCATTTTAATTTTCAACCCGGCGATGGCAAACGTAAAATTGTTTGGTGAAGCATTAGTGCCCGGACGGGGCGGATTATTCGCAGTTATTTTTGCAGCATGGCTTATGGTTGTAGTGGAAAGACAAGTTCGAAAAGCAGTGCCGAATGCAGTTGATATAATCGTGACACCACTCATTACTGTATTAGTTGTAAGTATCGTAACGATGTTAGCAATTCAGCCATTAGCAGGTTTCTTATCAGATGGTATTACGAGCGGAATTAATGCGATTTTAAATATTGGCGGAGCATTTGCTGGCGCAGTACTTGCGGGAACATTTTTACCTCTCGTTATGGTCGGATTGCATCACGGTTTAACACCAATTCATATGGAATTTATTAATCAAACACACGTAACACCTTTATTACCAGTACTAGCAATGGCTGGTGCTGGCCAAGTGGGCGCAGCAATTGCGATTTATGTGAAAACAAAAAACAAACGACTTCGAAATGTAATTAAAGGTGGATTGCCAGTTGGCTTTTTAGGAATTGGTGAGCCGCTATTATACGGGGTTACATTACCACTTGGGAAACCGTTTATTACTGCTTGTTTAGGAGCGGCTGTCGGTGGTGCATTCCAAGCAGTTATGCAAACAGCTTCTCTTGGAATTGGCGTATCAGGGCTATCTTTAATTCCGTTAATTGCTGACAATAAATATTTACTATATTTCTTAGGTTTAGTAATTGCATATGCTTTCGGATTTATCTTTACGTACTTCTTCGGATTTAAAGAAGAAATGGCAGAAAACATATAGAGAAAGGGATTCCTTTCTCTTTTTCTATTAATAGAAGGGGAGATTTATATGATCGGAGTTTCCATTTATCTTTCAAAAGAACGAGTAGAGAAACAAGAAGAGTGGTTAAAAGTAGCGAAGGAAAATGGGTTTACATCTATTTTTACATCACTGCACATTCCAGAAGATGATCCAAATACGTATAAAGAGTTAATTCAAATATTAGGGAGACAAGCTCTTGCACATGAAATGGAGCTAATGGTTGATGTTTCTCCAAAATCGTTACACCATTTAGGGCTAACATATGAAAATGTGGAAGAGTTATTGAACTGGGGCATTACCGGTTTAAGAATGGATTACGGCATTGCGCCAAAAGAAATTGCAAGCGTATCTCATAAGATGAAAGTAGCTTTAAATGCGAGTACGATTACAAAATCATTTTGGAAAGAATTACTTGCAGAACATATAAGAGTAGAGAATGTAGAAGCATGGCATAATTTTTACCCGCGCCCAGAGACAGGACTAGCAAAGTCTTTCTTACAAAAACAAAATCAATATTTACAGAAGTGCGGAATAAAGACAATGGCATTTATTCCAGGAGATGGTGAAAAACGAGGGCCGTTATATGAAGGGTTACCAACGTTAGAAAAACATCGCAATATGCGCCCACTTGAAGCGTACTTAGAACTTGTTCAAGATTGTGGTGTTGATAAAGTATTGATTGGAGATATAAGCGCAAGTTTAAAAAGTATGCAAGAAGTAGCTAGTGCAAGTAGAGGGATTATTCCATTGCGTTACAAATCATTTATAACTGATAAAGAAGTATTAAAATTGGTAGAGCAAGTGCATACAAATAGACTAGATCCGGCTCGTGATGTTATTCGATCTGTAGAATCAAGGGAAGGAAATAGAGTGGTGATAAAGCCGATGCATACAATTGTAAGAAAGAAAGGGAGTATTACAATTGATAATGAATTGTATGGTAGATATGCAGGGGAGATGCAAGTTGCCATAAATGATTTATCTGTAGATGAGAAAGTGAATGTTGTTGGAATGGTTGTAGAAGAGGACGTGTCTTTACTGCCTTATATTGGCGCTGGAAAAATGTTTCAACTTTTTTTATGCGATAGAATAAAAGCTTGAATTAGCGCTATTTTGTAAGAAAACATTATCCGTAAAACGGATAATGTTTTTTGTTTTCTTTAAAAAAGTATTTGACGAATGAAATAAAATACCGTATTGTTTTGACTTGTAAATAAAAGTTCACCATAACAAAACAAAAAGGAGAGTTCAAAATGAATCAATATATTGGGAATTTAATTATTCGTATCGTGTTAGGAGTTACGTTCTTTGCACACGGTTTAGCAAAGTTTCAATCAGGTATCGATAACGTAGCAGGATGGTTTACAAGCATCGGTTTACCAGGTGGCCTTGCATATGGCGTAGCAACTGTAGAATTAGTTGGTGGTATATTATTAATTATCGGTTTAGGTGTACGATATGTAGGATTGTTATTCGCTCTTATTTTAGCTGGAGCTATCGTAAAGGTAAATGGAGCAGCAGGTTTATTAGGAGATGGAAAGAATCCAGGATATGAATTAGATCTTGCATTATTATCAATGGGTGCGTATTTATTCGTAGTAAAAGCAGAAGGATATGTAGATCGTTTCTTAAAAGAGAAAGTAATGAAAACGAAGTAAATTTTATTTATAAATGTTGACTTGAAGAAATATTGTAACTATAATGATTACAACTAATAGATTAAGAGTAAAACAATTTAAATATTTTTTTACACAAGATGTAACTACGTGAGTTACATCTTGTGTAAAAATAAACGGGAGGAAGTAATATGCCTAAATCAAATTTAGAAATTATTAAAAGCACGTATGAAGGATCAGCTTCTTCAAATGCAAAGCATTTAGCAGAAGCCCTCTCTGAAAAAGTGGAATGGACAGAGGCAGAAGGTTTCCCGTACGGCGGAACATATAAAGGCGTAGAAGCTATAATGAAAAATGTATTTAGCCGTTTAGGATCAGAATGGGATGATTATAAAGCAAGTGTAAATATGTATCATGAAGTAAGCGGAAAAGATGTAATTATTGCTGAAGGTATGTATTCTGGAGTTTATAAAGAAACAGGAAAATCATTTGAAGCAGAATTTGTTCATGTATGGCAACTGGAGAACGGAAAAATCGTGAAGTTTAAGCAGTATGTAGATAGTTATATTGTTAAGGAAGCAATGAAGAGCTAATGCTTTTTAAATGGATCGTAGGTATATGCATTACAATTATAGTAATTTTCTCGTCTATAGTTGGCGGAAAGAAATTGCTTGCATATGTGGAAAAAGAAAATAAAAATATTCAAACCGAGCGAGCGGCAAACGAAAAAGAGAAAAAAGCTGCAGAAGAAGCTCCGCAAATTAGTGAAGGTGAAATTATTTCTACTATGCATAAAATGGTGCACCAAAAGGTAAAATCCTCTGAAAAATGGGGATTTGTAGAGATGACAAAAAAGGAAATTTCTAATGTAAAAAGAGATATTGAAAATAGTACAGGTTTTCAATATAAAATGAAGTTATTTTCTATTATAAATAGGTGGGAAAAAGGAGATTTTTCTCAAACTGTTGAGGAGCATAACTTTTTATGGAGCCTTCAAGGTGGAGATACTGGCAAGGCGACGGAACGTTTATCGCCAGAAGAGGAAAAGCAGTATATAAGAGAAATGAAGAGTAAATAAAAACATCGCCAACCTAGATGACGATGTTTTTTCATTAAGAATGTTTTCGTATTAAAGGTCTAGTTGGCTGAACGGCAACAGTTTTGAAATGAGAAAATAAATAACATCCTGTTACAACGACAATTGTCCCTAAAATTTGTATCCACGTTAATTCTTCTCCGAGAAATATGAATGCTAAAATGGCTGTGAAAATTGGATTGAAGTTTAGAAAAATACCTGATGTAGTTGCGCCTAATTTTTGTACGCCAATATTCCAAAATACCATACAAAGAACTGTCGAAATAAGCCCAGTATATAAAAGTGATGTGATGAAAGAAGTATTTATATTTGAAACAGTGAAGCTACCTATGTTAAACGGTAGTAATAAAATAACGCCGAAAATACCAGAGTACAACGTTGCCATAAGTGGTGTAGTTGTTTTTGTTGCCCATTTACTACAAACAGAATAGATTCCCCAAATACAAACCGCTGCAATCATCCATAAATCACCGCTATTAAAATGTAGTGAAAATAAAAGCGAGAAATCACCTTTTAATAGGACGAGGATGACCCCGAAGAATGAAAGAATCATGGATAGGATTTGAAGTGTATTTACTTTTTCTTTTAGAAATAATACTGAAAATAATGCGATTGAAATTGCATTCAATGTAGAAATAAGCCCTACATTCGTAGCGGATGTTTTTTCTAATGCTAAAAATTGAAAGATGTTAAAAAGAGCGACTCCTGAAATTCCCATTAATATTAACGGAATTATTGCGGTACGTGGTGGAAGGATTTTCTTTTCTTTAAGCCATACCATTGGTAATAAACAAACAATCGCAATCATCCATCTTAAATTTGTCAATGTCATCGGTGATGCATGATCGACGAGTGATTTTCCAACGACGAAATTTCCTCCCCATAATAAGCTCGTTAGTAATAGTAAAAAGACGTAAAAATAAGGCATGATAAAATCCCCTTTTTTGTAATCAATACGAATTGTAAATAATTTTAGCATTTTTCTTTATTGTGTAATACATTATTTTGTATAATGGTGAAAACTCGATAAAATCTTTAGTTTAAAATGATATTTACAGAAAGATATTCAGTTTTATATAAATTATAAGTTGTTTTTTCGAATAATCATCGGTAAGAAAAAAGGAGGAATTGTAATGGAGTCGTCTGTTATTAAAGTGTTGGATGATTTGGATGTACAAATTTTAGATATATTGCAGAAGGATTCACAAGTAAGTAATGCAGAGCTGGCACGTCGCGTTAATTTATCACCGGCTGCGATGCATGCAAGAATAAAAAGGTTAGATGGGGAAGGTTTCATCGATAAGCAAGTTGCGATTTTAAATCAAGAAAAGCTTGGGTTTGATTTATTATGCTTTATTTTTATGAGTACGAATATTCATCAATTTGACAAGTTAGAAGTGTTGGAGAAAGAATTAGAATCGATGCCGGAAGTGTTAGAATGTCACTGTTTAACAGGAGAGTACGATTATTTATTAAAGGTTGCAAATCGTGATCGTAAAGAACTAGAGCAGTTTATTAGAAAGCTGAATAAGCTTGGTATTACACGTATACAGACGAGTTTGGCACTTCGTGAAATTAAATATTCAACAGTATTACCGATACGAGATGAGGAACCGAGCATCGATTAGATTGCTTGGTTTTTTGTTTGTATAAAGTGATTGACGAGGAGAAAAGAGAGCTGTATTATTATATGAAATTATGAATTAAAATTCATTTAAAGTTATAAATATTAATATTGAGGGGCAAGGGGATGTAATATGAAAATCTGTAATGCGGTGACCAGTGATGTGAAAGAAATTTATAGTCTTATTGAGGTTTATGCAAAAGAGGGAGTTGTTTTACCACGTTCTCTTTTGTCTCTTTATCAATATTTGCAATGTTTATATGTTATGAAAGAAGACGAGAGAATTGTTGGAGTTGCTGGATTGCATGTGTTAGGAGAAGATCTTGCAGAAATACGATCGTTAGTAGTTTCGCATACATATGCAGGGAAAGGGATAGGACGTATGCTCGTAAATCATGTAATGGAGGAAGCTACGAAAATAAATGTAAGAAGAGTAATTTCCTTAACATATGAAACAGTATTTTTTCAAAAGTGTGGATTTGATTTTATAAATAAAGAAGCGTTGCCAGAGAAAGTATGGATTGATTGTAGACATTGTCCAAAGATGGATTATTGTGATGAAGTGGCGATGGTTCGGTATGTTGGATAAAAAATTTATAGAGAAAAAGTTCCCACTATTATTTACAGATATAGTGGGAACATGTATTTACATAAGAAATGGACAGGTTATTAAGAATTTGAATTCGTTTGTCTTACGGCAAAATTATAAAGTGGATCTTTAAGTTCATAGTTATACGTTAAACCGTCGACAATTCCTACAACTTTATCATTATCATAAAGGTCGAGCATAAATTTTGCCATTTGTTTTGCAGTGTGGAATTTCGG
Source organism: Bacillus sp. ISO11 (assembly GCF_003458115.1). Lineage (NCBI taxonomy): Bacteria > Bacillati > Bacillota > Bacilli > Caryophanales > Bacillaceae > Bacillus > Bacillus sp. ISO11. The sequence continues at coordinate 95,247 of NZ_QXCO01000021.1, forward strand.
TACAACATTATCGTATTCGAACTCATCAATACCAAATGAACGTTTTGCAAATTCTGTTTCAGTTGCCCCAGGTGCTAAAACCTTTGCTTGCAGTTTTGCGCCTTGTTCTTTCAGTTCGTGAGACAGCCCTTCTGTAAAGGCACTTACATAAAATTTTGTAGCGCAATACGTAACAGCATCAGCAACAATCGTGTATCCGCCGCCCGATGAAACGTTAATAAGCTGTGTTCCGTCAACCATTGAATAATCTCGAACGAAAAGAGAAGAGAGTATTGTTAGTGCTTCTATATTGACATGCAACATCGTCTCGATTTTATTTAAATTTTGTTCGGCAATTGAGGCGAAATTACCAAAACCTGCGTTATTAATCCACGTTTCAATTTGAAAAGCTTGTAGGCTTTCATAAAGTTTATAAACATCTTCAGTAACAGATAAATCAGTTCGTCGAATGACAACATCTAACTCTGGATGCATTTCGTTAATTTTCAATTTTAATTCGCTTAATTCTTCTTGTCTTCGAGCTACAAGTACTAAATTTTTCCCGCGAGATGCAAATGCTAAAGCTGTTTCATAACCAATTCCGGAACTTGCACCAGTAATAACAGTGTATTTCATATAAAATCCCCCTAAATTCAAATTTATTTATGGTTAGATTGTATTTGTTAGAGTATACTCTAAGTCAAATGTTTTTTATAAATTTGATACGTTCATAAAATATATAAGGATAAGCATGTGGAGGGAGTTTAGTATGTATACAATTAGTGAGGTAGCAAAATTATTAGGATTGAGCACACATACACTACGTTATTATGAAAAGGAAAATATATTGATTGCAAATCGTGATACAAATGGAAATCGACTTTACGAAGAGTCACATATAAAGTGGTTGCAGTTTGTAATGAAATTAAAACAAACGCAAATGCCAATAGCGAAAATAAGAGAATACGCTAGATTATATACAGAAGGGGCGCATACAACAGAAGCTCGTTTACAGCTCCTAGAAGATCATAGGAAATCTATTCAGATTCAAAGAGAAAACTTAGAGGTTACAGAGAAGATGCTTGAGAATAAAATTCGTGCATACAAAGGCTCATTGGAAAATAAATAGATGGTTGTTATGTGATGAAAAATGGATTTGATCTATGAGTATTTCATCATAGTGTATGGATAAATAAAAAAGAGCAGCTAGCAAAAGCTAACTGCTCCATTCAAGGGATCTCTCCAAGGGGGAGTGGAGAAAATATTATGTTACTAGCATTATTGACAGATTATTAAAAAATATACAAATAGGATGAAAGAAATTTTAAATAAACTTTCGGCATTGACAATTTTTAAAATGTTCATGTACAATATATATATGAATGACATTCAGTCATTTTCGTGTGACAGGATGCAGTTAGCTTAGAAATGGAACAAATACAATGGTAAATGAGGATGATAGTTGTTTTTATATAGTATTGATGAAAGAGTATATTTTTTTAAAATAAAAATGACTGATAGTCAGTCATGAAGGGTGAGAGGTATGAAAAATAGAGCTTGGTTATATGTCATATTAACATGTATCTTTGAAATTTTTTGGGTGTTTGGTTTTAATACGGCCGATACTTGGTGGCATTGGATTATTATTTTAGGAGTTATTGCTGTTGATTTTCACTTCCTTTCTAAAGCGTGTGAACATCTTGCAACAGGAACTGTATATGCTATTTTCGCTGGAGCTGGTACGGTAGGTACTTTCTTAATGGATGTATTTCTTTTCGGTGGAAGTTTCAGCGCAGGCAAACTATTCTTCATTCTTATGGTAGTAGCCGGCGTTATCGGTTTAAAGTTAGCTGACAATAAAGAAGAAACTGTGGAAGGAGTTGCTTAAAAATGGGTTGGTTTTTCGTATTTTGTGCTGCAATTAGTGAAATAGTCGGTGTGATAGGACTTAAAATGTATAGTAAAGATAAGACATTAGCCAATGGTGCGATTTATATAGGTGGGTTTGCTACATCCTTCGCATTTTTGTATACTTCCTTCTTATTTTTACAAGTAAGTGTCGCGTATGCGGTTTGGATTGGTATCGGAACAGCAGGTGCAGTTTTGTTAAACATGTTCTTGTTTGGTGAGTCGAAAAGTAAAGCGCGTATCATTAGTGTGTTTCTTATTGTATGTGGAGTGACAGGATTAAAGGCACTTTCTTAAAGATATATTGTATTTTTATCTCCTAATTGTTTATTAGGAGATTTTATTATAAAAAAATGATTTCCTCTTAGAGTTCACTATCATTGACAGTACAATCGATTATCTTATAAAATGAGTGACAGTCATTCAATATGCGTGTGAAAGGGTTTAGATGATGAATAAAAAAGAGAAAATTGTCTATGCAGCTATTGAAGTGTTTCAGGAAAAGGGCGTCGAAAAAACGAAGATTTCTGATATCGTGAAATTAGCTGGCATTGCGCAAGGAACTTTCTATTTATATTTTCCTTCTAAGTTATCTGTTATGCCTGCAATAGCAGAAGTGATGGTTGAAAAGATGATACTTGCAGTGAAAGAAAAAGTGCAAAACGATGCGCCTTTCTCAAGTAAAGTGACGCAAGTAATAGATGCGGTGTTTCACTTTATAGCTGAATATCGTGAAATACAAGCTTTAATGTATGCTGGTCTTGCATCTACAGAACATATAAAAGAATGGGAAGCTGTGTATGAGCCTCTTTATATGTGGCTAAGTGAATTTTTAAATGAGGCAAAAGAAGCCGGTGAAATTCGTGATTCGGTTCACGCAGAGCGAACAGCGAAGTTATTTATCGCTCTAGTTGAATCAGCAGCGGAACAAGTGTATTTATATGATCATAAAGATGATGAGCAAGTCGATTTGCAAAAGGCAGAAGTACTAGATTTTTTAACACATGCACTACATATAAAGAAATAGTGAGATGAACCTGTCTGAAAAGGTAGGTTCATTTTTGAGGAAAACTGAATGATAGTCATTCACCTAATGCGTATGTATGTGTGGAAGGATAGTGTGAAATTCTAACGAGTAGGGGGGCATCTCTACTCATGACTAGCCCACAAATAGAAGGATAAAGAAAAAGCTTCTTGGGCATTATTTTTTGAGAGGAACTTACGGGAAGAGGTGTTAAAAAGTGAAGAAACCGATAAAAGAACAAAAGATGGTATTGGTCATTCTTTTGAGTAATATATTTATCGCTTTTCTAGGGATTGGATTAATCATTCCGGTTATGCCATCCTTTATGAATGATATGCATTTAACAGGGAAGACGATGGGATATCTCGTTGCAGTGTTTGCAATGGCACAGCTCATTACTTCACCTATTACAGGCCGGTGGGTTGATCTTTACGGTAGAAAGAAAATGATAATCATTGGATTATTTATTTTTGGTGTTTCAGAGCTTCTTTTTGGATTAGGAAAAGATGTATGGATGCTTTATGTAGCAAGGGTATTAGGCGGAATTAGTGCTGCGTTTATTATGCCTGGTGTTACGGCATATGTTGCGGATATTACATCTATTCAGGAACGTCCAAAGGCGATGGGATACTTATCTGCGGCTATTAGTACTGGATTCATTATAGGTCCTGGAATCGGCGGATTTATTGCAGAATACGGTATACGTGTGCCGTTTTTCGTTGCAGCAGTAATTGCTTTTATAGCATGTGTGATTTCGATCTTTATTTTAAAAGAACCGTTAACGAAAGAAGAACTTGCAGAGATTTCTTCTAATACGAAGGAATCAAGTTTTATTGGTGATTTAAAGAAATCATTACATCCAATGTATGCAATTGCATTTATTATCGTATTTGTACTCGCATTCGGATTATCAGCGTATGAAACAGTGTTTAGCTTATTCTCTGATCATAAATTTGGCTTCTCGCCGAAAGATATCGCAGCAATTATTACAATTAGTTCAATCTTTGGGGTAGTTGTGCAAGTATTTATGTTTGGCAAATTGGTAGACATGTTCGGTGAGAAAGTGTTAATTCAAATATGTTTAATTGTAGGTGCAGTATTAGCATTCGTCTCAACTGTAGTCTTTAATTATTGGATTGTACTTCTCGTTACTTGCTTCATTTTCTTAGCATTTGATCTACTTCGTCCAGCTTTAACGACATTTTTATCAAAAGCAGCCGGAAAAGAGCAAGGATTCGTCGCTGGTATGAACTCGACTTATACGAGTTTAGGGAATATCGCAGGACCAGCGATGGGCGGAATATTATTTGATATGAATATTCATTATCCATATGCATTTTCAGGCGTTGTTTTAATAGTTGGTCTCGGCATTACATTTATGTGGAGAGAGAAACAGTTGGCTGAAAGTTTTGCGAAGTAATAAAACCCCTTACGACGTGAGGTAAAGTGACCTCCGACAACGGGACACATATCAAAACACCTAAACCATCTGTTCCCTAAATTCTTTAGGGGATAGGTGGTTTGTATTTTATTGAATTTTCACATAATTGTAGTGATGAATGTATTCTAGCGCAATCTTTCGCACAGTTTGGATACTTTTGTTATCTTTTGTGAATCGAAAGCTTCACTTTTTAAATGGCGAAAGAAGCTTTCCATGAAGGCATTATCATGGCAATTTCTTTTACGGGACATGCTGGTGATGATGCCGTTTTGTTTGGCATACGCTTGAAATTCCTTCGCAGTATAAATACTTCCTTGATATGAGTGAAGGATGATATTTTTTACTTTTCACCCTCTCATTGCTTGTTTCAATGTCTTCGTCGCTAATGTCAGTGTTTGTAATTCGTTGATGACACAACTAATAATTTCGCGATTAAGGGCATCCATGATCGTTGATAAATATAAGGTACGCTCTCCTAATAAGAGATACGTCACATCCGTAAACCTGGATGTATTGAATTGGCACTCCAATCGATCAGGGGCTACCATTGGTTCCGCACCATTGATATATTTCTTTTTTTCGACGTCCTTTACTTTCTCTTCTAAATGGGATACCACCCGCATTTTAACGAAAGTATACGCTAAGCAAATTTTGACATAAAAAAAGCCGATTTTTCTACTCTAAGAAATTTTCGATTCTAATTCGTTATAGGTTAGTTGTTACTTTGTGTGCTTCATATTCTTTCACTATTTTATAAAAGTATTTTTCTTCAGTTTTAATAGTTTCATAAACTTAACTCCTGTTATTTCACTATTTTTCTACCTTGGATAAATTTCTTGTGTGAATATTTTACATATAAAATTATCTATTTACATTTTCTACCATAATTATACCTCTACAAACT